>DATFUK010000113.1:0-11431 GCA_035260865.1 Candidatus Methylomirabilota bacterium
ATCGCGTCGGCGATCCGCGAGGTGATCAGGCGCACCGACCGGATCGCGTCGTCGTTGCCGGGCACCGGGTAGTCGATCCCGGAGGGATCACAGTTGGTGTCCACGATCGCCACGATCGGGATGGACAGCCGTCGGGCCTCCTCGACCGCGATCGTCTCCTTCTTGGGGTCGATGATGAACACCGCGGAGGGCAGCCGGTCCATGTTCTTGATGCCGACCAGCGTGCTCTGCAGCTTCGCCCGCTCGCGCTCGAGCCCGATGACTTCCTTCTTGGGCAGGCGCTCGTACTCGCCGGTCTCGCTCATCTCGTCGAGCTTCTTGAGCCGGGCGATCGACTTCCGGATCGTGGTGAAGTTGGTGAGGGTCCCGCCCAGCCAGCGGTGATTGACGTAGAACTGCCCGCAGCGGGTGGTCTCCTCCAGCACCGTCTCCTGGGCCTGCTTCTTGGTGCCCACGAAGAGCACGATGCCCCCGTCGGCGGCGAGGTCGCGCACGAACGCGTAGGCCTCGCGGAACTTCTTGAGGGTCTTCTGCAGATCGATGATGTAGATGCCGTTGCGCTCGCCGAAGATGTACTTCTGCATCTTCGGGTTCCAGCGCTTGGTCTGGTGGCCGAAATGCACCCCGGCCTCCAGCAACTCCTTCATGGTCAGAGCTGCCATGGTCCTGCCGTCCTTTCCGTCGTCGTTCGGTTGGCCTCCGGTCGCGAGCGGCCGGCCCCCGGAGAGGAGCGCGACACTTCCCCGCCAGCCGACGAGGGCGGCGGAGACCGAAGCTCGGAACCGTGCGGGTTAGGTCGTGTACTTCGCGTTGATTCGAACGTACTCCTCACTGAGGTCCGATGTCCACACCCGGTCCTCGCCCCGCCCCAGCCCGAGATCGACGGCGATGGTGTAGCTCGGGCCGCCCATCGCCTCCCGAATCCGGTCGATCCGCGCCCCCGGACGCAGCATTCCCTTCTCCACCAGGGGCTCCCCGCCGATCGAGACCGCCACGCGATCGGCGGCCACCCTCGCCGCGCTCTTGCCCAGCGCCATCAAGATCCGCCCCCAGTTGGGGTCGGCCCCGTTCACCGCGGTCTTCACCAGCGGGGAGTTGGCCACGGACCGCGCCGCGATCAGCGCCTCACGGCGGGTGCGGGCCCCCTGCACCACCACCTCGACCACCTTGCTCGCGCCCTCCCCGTCCTCGACCAGCATGCGGGCGAGCCGCTCGGCGATGGCCTGGAGCGCCCGCGCGAACTGGCGCAGGCCCTTGCCCCCGTTCTCGAGCGGGGCGTTCTCGGCCAGCCCGTTGGCGAGGATCGCCACCGTGTCGCTGGTGGACTGATCGCTGTCCACCGTGATCCGGTTGAAGGAGCGGTCGGTGGCCCGGCGCAGCACTCGCGGGAGCGAGTCACGCGCCACCATCGCGTCGGTGGCGAGGAAGCAGAACATGGTCGCCATGTGGGGCTCGAGCATGCCGACCCCCTTGGCGATGCCGCCGATCGTCACCGGACGCCCGGCCAGATCGAACCGGAGAGCGGCCTCCTTCGGGCGGGTGTCGGTGGTCATGATGGCCTCGGCCGCGAGCCGGCCCCCCTGCGGGGAAAGCCCCTTCACCAGCTTGGGCAGTCCGGCCCGGATCTTGTCCATCGGCAGCGGCTGGCCGATCACGCCGGTGGACGCGATCAGCACCTGCCGCGGCGGAATCCGGAGCAGCTCCCCGGTGATGCGGGTCATCTCGCGCGCGTCCTTCACCCCCTGCTCCCCCGTGCACACGTTGGAGCAGCCCGCCGAGGCCAGGATGGCCTGGGCGCGGCCGTCGCGCACGTGCTCCTGCGACACGAGCACCGGCGCGCCCTTGATCTGGTTCGTGGTGAAGACCGCGGCCGCGCGGGCCGGCGACGAGGAATAGACGAGGGCGAGATCCTTCTTACCGCTCGGCTTGATCCCGGCCGCGACGCCGGACGCCAGGATACCGGGCACGGCGGTGATGCCCCCCTCGAGCCACTGGAAGTCCGCCATGCGGGCTACGGATACACCGGAGGCGCGTCGAGGCCGGTCCGCTCGTCCCACCCCATCATGATGTTGAGGTTCTGGATGCCGTTGGCGGACCCGCCCTTGCCCAGGTTGTCGAGCGCGGACACGCAGACCGCGCGCTTCGTGCGCGGGTCGGCCACCACCGTGACGTCGCAGAAGTTCGAGCCCACGACCGATCGCGTCGTCGGACGCTGGCCTTCCTCGAGCACGCGCACGAACGGCTCGCCCACGTAGAACTCCTGGTAGAGCGCCACCAGCTCTGCGGTCGTGGCCGGCTTGGTGAGCGGCACCGACGCGGTGGTGAAGAGGCCGCGATTGAGCGGGACCAGGTGCGGGGTGAACGCGACCACCACCGGCCGGCCCGCCAGCGCGGAGAGCTCCTGCTCGATCTCGGGAGTGTGCCGGTGCGTGGCCATGCCGTAGGCCTGCACGTTCTCGTTCGCCTCGGTGAAGAGGTACATCGCGTCGGCCTTGCGGCCCTGGGCGCCCGCGCCGGTGACGCCGGACTTGCCGTCGATCACGATGCCGTCCACGCTCCCGCGCCCGCTCTTGAGCAGCGGAGCGGTGGCGAGGATCGCGCCCATCGGGTAGCAGCCGGGCGAGGCCACCAGGGACGCGCCCGCGACCTGCTTGCGGTGCAGCTCCGGCAGGCCGTAGACCGCCTCGGCCAGGCCGCTCGCGTCCTCGTGGGGCGCCTTGTACCACGTCGTGTACAGCGACGGGTCCCGCAGGCGGTAGTCGGCGGAGAGGTCGACCGCCTTCTTGCCGTGACGCCGCAGCGTGGGCATCAGCCGCTGGGATTCCATGTGCGGCAGGGCGAGGAAGACGACGTCCGACTCGCCGGCCAGGCGGTCCCCGTCGATCTCCTGGAAGACCAGATCGCTGAGCCCGCGGAGGTGCGGATAGAGGCGATCGAGGCGCTCGCCGGCCAGCCGCTCCGAGGTGACCGCGCTGATCCGCACCTTGGGATGGACGGACAGGAGACGGAGCAATTCCGCGCCCATGTACCCGCTGGCCCCGGTGACCGCGACCTTCAACATGGCGGCCTCGCGGACGACTACCGCTTCGAGTACTGGAACTTGGAGCGCGCGCCCGGCTGGCCGTACTTCTTGCGCTCCTTCATCCGCGGATCGCGGGTGAGGAGGCCGGCCCGCTTGAGGGTCTGGCGCAGCTTGTCGTCGAACTGCAGGAGCGCGCGCGCGATCCCGTGCCGCACCGCGCCGGCCTGGCCGGTGGGGCCGCCGCCGCCCACGTTCACCACCGCGTCGAACTGTCCGAACGTGTTGGTGAGCTGGAGCGGCTGCGAGATCACCATGCGCAGCGTTTCGCGCGGGAAGTAGTCCTCGAAGGGACGGCGATTGATCAGGATGCGGCCGCTGCCCGCCCGCAGCCACACCCGGGCGACGGAGGTCTTGCGGCGACCGGTTCCGTAGAAGCGACTGACGACGGCCATGGGGCTCCTCAGCGGGCGCGCTCGCGCATGGCGAGCGGCTCGGGCTTCTGGGCGGCGTGCGGGTGGTCCGCGCCCTTGTAGACCTTCAGCTTCTTGGCCATCGCGCGGCCGAGGCGGCCCTTCGGAAGCATCCCCTGCACCGCCCACTCGATCACGCGCTCCGGATGCGTCTTGATCATCCGCTCCGCGCTGACCTCGCGCAGTCCCCCGATGTAGCCGCTGTGCCAGCGGTAGATCTTGTCGGTCAGCTTGCGCCCGGTGAGGTGGATCTTCTCGGCGTTGATCACCACCACGTGATCGCCCACGTCGAGGTGCGGCGAGAACTGGGGCTTGTGCTTGCCCCGCAGCACGGTCGCCACCTGGGTGGCGAGACGGCCCAGCACCCGGTCCTGGGCGTCGACCAGGAACCACTTGCGCTCCACATCCTCTTCCTTCGGCATCAGCGTCGTCATGATCTCCGTCCGGATAGGGCCTCTACCGCCACGTCGAACACCCCGGCAAGCAGCAACGGGTAATCATAAAAGAAAGACCCCTGCGGGTCAACCCTGCCCTGCCCGGCGCCGGGCCGGCGCCTTGACCGGCGCCGCCTTGGTCTTGCCCGTCCACGGGCAGAGGGCCAGGACCGGACAGGTCGGGCAGGCCGGCTTCCGGGCCGCGCAGACGCGCCGGCCGTGAAGGATGAGCAGGTGGCTGGCCTGCGTCCAGCGCGGGCGCGGCAGGACCAGGCAGAGCTGGTCGTGGATCTTCTCCGCGTCGTCGCCCCGGGCCAGCCCCAGGCGCTGCGACACCCGGAACACGTGGGTGTCCACCGCCAGGGCCGGGATGCCGAAGGCGTTGCCCAGCACCACGTTGGCGGTCTTCCGGCCGACCCCGGGGAGTTCGACGAGCTCCTCCAGGGTGCGCGGCACTTCACCCCCGTGCCGCTCCACCAGGGCCCGCGCCATTCCGTTGAGCGACCTGGCCTTGGCGCGAAAGAAGCCGGTGGAATGAATCTCTCGCTCGAGCACCGGCAGGGGCACCCCCGCCCAGTCGGCCGCCTGCCGGTAACGCGGGAAGAGCCCGGCGGTGACCGCGTTGACCCGCTCGTCGGTGCACTGCGCGGACAGGATCGTCGCGACCAGTAGCTCGAGCGGCGTGGTGAAGTCGAGCGCGGTGCGCGCGTCCGGGTAGGCCTTGGCGAGGCGGGCCAGGATCTTGCCTCCCCGCGCCTTCTTCTCCGCGAGACTCTCGGCCATCAGCGTCACTCCTTGTTCGTGGCGGCGGGCTTCGTCGCGGCGGTCGGCGCCCCATCCTCGCCCACCTCGAGCCGCTCCCGCTGGATGCGAATCGGCGCCATCGAGACCGGCATGGGCAGCCGGCGCAGGCGCGGGGTCGGATCGAAGTTTCTCACGATCCAGTCCACCAGGAATCCCGGGAGTCGCACCCCGCCGTAGCGGACGTCGGCGGCACGCAGGGCGAACGGGGCGGGCGGCGACCCGGCCGTCAAGGCCAGCCGCGCCGAGAGCCCCGGCCCCGGCAGCGCCCAGTTCGCGCGGACCCACCCCTCCTCCATGGTCGCCCGCAGCCCGGAGAGGCCCCGCTGCTGGGCGATGAACTCGGCCAGGTCCCGCTCGGCGATCCCCAGGCGCTCCACGTGGAGGGAGCCGACGTCGAGGAGCTCCACATCACCGGTGGCCGCCAGCCGGCCCGGATTCACCACCGCGTCACGGATACGCAGCCGCACCGGACCGATACGCAGCGGCGGCTTCCGCCGGACGAACTCGCCGACCAGCGCCGACTCCGCCTCCACCGTCACCGTCTCCACCGACCCGGCCGCCAGCGCGTCGTCCCGGTAGCCGACGGTCACGCGGAGGCCCTGCGCGTCGCGCGCCACGTCGGCCAGGAGCCTGACCACCCCGCGCCGCAGTCGCTCGGCGAGCTCGGCCGACGCCATCCCACGCACCGGCTCGAGGCGGCGCATCCGCACCGTCCCCTCGCTCCCGTCGGGCAGCGGGACCCGCACGATCACCGGATAGGCCGCGGCCAGCCATGGGTCCCCGCCCCCGAGCGCGGCCATGATCCGGTCCGGCTTGGCGGACGCCGCGTCGGGTCCCTGGTCACCCGTCTTGACGATGGCGAAATCCACGCCGAGCGGCGCCTGCTCCCACGCCCGGCTCAGGCGGAGCGGCAGCTGATCGCGCGTCACCTCGTAGCGGAAGTTGGAGATCGAGAAGTAGTTGTCGTTGGGCACCACCGCCACCCGCGCCCCGCCGGGACCCGCCGCCCGGACGATGGCGTCGAGGAGCTCCCGGTGATGCCAGTCGCGCCCGTCGGGCGGCCAGGAGAACGCCACCGAGGCGACGACGGGCGCCAGCAGCGTGGGCGGCGGGAACGCGAAGGCGGCCGAGCCCACCTGCGCCACGCCCGCGATCACGCAGGACCAGCCGATCCCCCACCGCGCGCGCGGCGGCAGTGCGCTCACGCCGGCCGCCGCCGCCAGCGCCGCGGCGGGCAGGAACGGCAGCGTGTAGCGCAGGTTCTTGTTCTGGATCAGGACGAAGATCACGAACGGCGCCAGCGCGGCCCACACGAGGCCTCGGGCCCGCGGCCGCCGCGCGACCGCGACGATCCCCCAGAGCAGGAGCGCGGTGGCCAGGAGACCCCACTGGGGGATGATCCACTGCGGATAGAACAACAGCGACGAGCCGCTCAGCGCCGGCGCGTGCCCCGATTCGGCCGCCTGCTTGAACGAGCGATTGATGATCTGGGCCGGCAGCCCGACCAGGCGCGGCCCGTACCACGGCAGCGCGATCGCCGCGGCCACGCCCAGCGCGGCGAGCAGGTGCAGCAGGCGGGCGCGGCGCTCCGGCGCCCGGAGCGCCCGCCACGCGGCCCAGAGGAGCGGCCCGGACAGATACGCGGCGAAGGGCGGCTTGGTGAGCATGCCCAGGCCGAGCACCAGGCCCAGCCCGAGCGCCCACCCGCGGGAGGACAGATCCTCCGTCCGCACGAGCGTGTAGAGCGCGAGGGCCACCATCGCGGCCAGCGGCAGGTCGAGCTGGAAGTTCAGCAGCATGAACACGACGAACGGCGCGGTGGCGAAGAGGAGCGCGGCGAGCAGCCCCGCGCCGGGATCGAGCAGCCGCCGCCCCACGCCGAACACGGCGAGCGTGCCGACGACGAGAAAGACCCAGATCAGCGCCTGGGCGGTCAGCGGCACGACGGGGAACGCGAAGTAGAGCAGCCCGGCCGCGCACGTCACGATCGGTGGGTAGAAGCTCGACTCGGCGATGATCTCCTGCAGCCAGTCGCTCCCGGGCGTCCGGAGACTCTGGTGACAGGCCACCGCCCGCTCGAGATGGTTGGCGTGATCCCACTCGGGCGGGCGGCGATCGATCCCGAGCCAGACCGCCATGACCGCGGCCAGCCCGACCAGCAGACCGGCCAGGGCGAGCCGGTGGCGGCCGGTCATGAATCGGGGAGACGGGCCGCCAGCAGGATCGAGATGCCGAAGGGCGGCGACACCCACCGCAGCAGCCGTGCCTCGGACGAGAAGCAGGCCGCGAGCGCGCGGTTCAGGAGTGGCGCCGGACGGTCGAGATCGTGCCCGGGCCGCCGCAGCGCCGCGCGGGCGAGGCGGACCGCCATGATCGGCGGCGCCAGCAGCGTGTTGAAGTAGGTCAGCCGCTCCACCGTGTAGCCGCCCCGCTCCGCGGCCCGTCGCAGGGCCCGCGCGGTGTAGCGGCGGCGGTGGCCTAACAGCTCGTCGTGACGGCTCCAGAGCCACGCATACGCCGGCACCGTCACGAACAGGCGGCCGCCCGGCGCGAGGAGCCGCCGGCACGCGGCGAGGGCGCCGGCCTCGTCGTCCACGTGCTCGAGCACGTCGAAGAGGCACACCGCGTCCCAGCGCCCGGGCTCGAGCGGGATCGCGTCCGGCAAGGCGCCGGCCCGCACGTCGAGGCCGCGCTCGCGGGCGCGGGCGCGGAGCGCGGGATACATCTCCACGCCGACCGCGGTCCCGAAGCGGCCGAGCGCCTCCAGCATGCCGCCGCTGCCGCACCCGAGCTCGGCCAGCCGCACGCCGCGCGCGGGCAGACGGCGGGTCATCTCGGCGAGAATGACCGCGCGGCGCCCGAGAAACCACCAGTGGGCGCGGTCTTCCTCCGCGTGCACCGCCGCGTAGGCGGGGTCCATTGGGTCAGGCGAGGGCCCGGCGGATCGACTCGATCCGCTCGCGCGCGGTGGCGGGCGGCGGGGCCACCGCCTGGTGCTCGACCATCCAGATGGGCGAGCGGAGCGCGGGGTCGGTGGCCAGGCGCGGCACCAGGTGCCAGTGGATGTGCGGCACCAGGTTGCCGAGCAGCTCGTAGTTCATCTTCACCGGGCGGAAGACCTGGGCGACCGCCTGGGCCACGCGGCTCACCTCCTCCATGAGCGTCGCGCGCTCCGGCGCCGTCAGGTCGTAGAGCTCGGTGACGTGCCGGCGCAGGACCAGGAGCACGTAGCCGGGGAAGAACTGGTCCTCGTGCAGGAACACGCGCGACAGCGCCAGGTCGGCGATGTGCAGGGCGTCGCCGCTCCGACCGTACTTGTCGCACATCACGCACGGCGTGTCGGTCATCGGCGGTCGGCCAGGAAGCGACCGATGCGACCCATCGCCTCCTGGATCCGCTCGAGCGACTGGGCGTACGAGAAGCGCAGGTAGCCTTCCGCGTTGCGGCCGAAATCCACTCCGGGGGTCACGCCCACGTGGGCCCGCTCGAGGATCTCGAACGCGAAGGCGAGCGAGTCGCTCGTGAAGCGGCGGGCGTTGGCGAGCACGT
Organism: Candidatus Methylomirabilota bacterium; assembly: GCA_035260865.1. Taxonomy (GTDB): domain Bacteria; phylum Methylomirabilota; class Methylomirabilia; order Rokubacteriales; family CSP1-6; genus CAMLFJ01. The sequence continues at coordinate 8,280 of DATFUK010000113.1, forward strand.
AGAAGGCGCCGGTGGGCGGCGCGCCCACCCCGAGCCCGATGCTCCGGAGGCCGGCCACCATCGCCCGCCGCCGCTCGTCGAAGATGCGCCGGAAGCGGGCGCTCTCGTCCGCCGCCTCGCGAAGGGCGGCGAGCGCGGCCCACTGCACGAACTCGTTGGTCGAGATGAAGAAGTTGCCGTGCATGGCGGTCAGGGCGGGCATGAACGCCCGCGGGGCGATCACGTAGCCGACCCGCCAGCCGGTCATCGCGTAGGCCTTGGAGAAGCCGTTCAGCACGAACGCGTGATCGGTGAACTCGAGCACGGTGTGCTCCGGCCCCTCGTAGGTGAGGCCGTGGTAGATCTCGTCCGAGATCACCCAGGGCCCGAGACCGCAGAGCGCGGCCAGCCGTTCCCGGCTGAGCACGGTCCCGGTCGGGTTGGCGGGCGAGTTCACGAGCAGGCCCTTGGTTCGCGGGGCGACGCGGGCCGCGACCGCCTCGGGCCGGTACTGGAAGGCGTCCGACTCCTCGACCGGCACGTGGACCGGCACCCCGCCCGAGAACTTCACGAACTTCGGGTAGCACGCGTAGTAGGGATCGGAGAGGATCACCTCGTCGCCCGGATCGAGCAGCGCGCTGAAGAGCAGCAGCATCGCGGGCGAGGTGCCCCCGGTGACCAGGATCTGGTCGGGCGACACCGTCACGCCGTAGCGGGCGTGGTAGTGCTCGGCGATCGCCTCGCGCAGCGGGAGGATCCCGAGGGGGTGGGCGTAGCGGGTACGCCCGTCCTTGAGCGCCTTCTCGGCCGCCTCGCGGATGACCACCGGCGTGTCGAAGTCCGGCTCCCCGAACTCCAGGTGGATGACGTCGATCCCCTGGCGCTCGAGGGCCTGGGCGCGCTGGAAGACCTCGACGGCGAGGAACGGCTCGATCTCCTGCGTGCGGCGGGCGATCATGCGCCGCGTTTCCCGGTCGGGCGCCCGGCGAGACGGCGCCGCGCCGCGAGCACCTCGTAGATCATGCGCGGCCCCTCGCGCAGCACCGCGACCTTGGACCCCGGCTGATCGGCCCAGTTGACCGCCACCTCCACCACGCGGTAGCCGCGGCGCTCGGCCAGCATCAGCAGCTCGACGTCGAAGCCGAAGCCGTCGGTGGTGACCTCGGGGAACAGCGCGGCCGCGACCGCCCCGCGGAAGAGCTTGAAGCCGCACTGGGTATCCACCACCGAGGCGACCCCGAGCCGGCGTACCAGGAAGTTGAACACGTGGCCCGAGAGCTTGCGATGCGCGCGGACCCGGCGGATCACCGAGGCATCCCGGAGGACGCGCGAGCCCACCGCGAGGTCGGCGCCCGCGCTCACCGCTGCTTCCAGCCGCGCCGCCTCCCGGATGGGCGTGGCCCCGTCGGCGTCGGCCATGAGCCGGAGCCCGCCGACCGCCCGCGCCATCCCCGCGCGGACCGCGTGGCCCTTGCCGCGATTCCGATCGAGCGCGTGCACGGTCACCCCGGCCCGCCCGGCCGCCACCTCGCGCACCCGGTCGGCGGTCCCGTCGCGGCTGCCGTCGTCCACCACGATCACCTCGTAGGACTCGTCCCGCCCCTCGAGGTAGGCCAGGACCTCCTTGAGATAGGTGGGCAGCCGGGCCGCCTCGTTGTACGCGGGAATGACCACCGACCAGCGCGGGTTCGCCACCCCGCCTCCCGCCGCCCTAGACCCAGTCGGGCGCGTCGGCGCGGCGGCGGCGCCGGGCCACGCCCGTCTTCTGGGCGGCCTTCGCCACCTCGCGGGCCACCGCCGGCGCCACCTGCTTGTTGAAGACGCTGGGGATGATGTACTCGGGGCCCAGCTCCCGCCGGCCCACGCACGAGGCGATGGCGTGGGCGGCCGCGATCTTCATCTCGTCGTTGACCAGCCGCGCCCGGGAGTCGAGCAGTCCCCGGAAGAATCCGGGAAAGCAGAGGACGTTGTTGATCTGGTTCGGGTAGTCCGAGCGGCCGGTGGCCATCACCCGCACGTGCCGCTCCGCCTCCTCCGGCTGGATCTCGGGCACCGGGTTCGCCATCGCGAAGACGATGCGGTCGCGGGCCATGCTCTTGACGTCCCGCACCGTGAGCACGCGCGGCACCGAGAGGCCGATGAACACGTCGGCGCCCCGGATGGCGTCGGACATCCGACCCTTCACGTTGGCCGGGTTGGTCGCCGAGGCGACCCACGTCTTCATGAAGTCCATCCCGACCGGCCGGCCCCGGTGAATCGTCCCGTGCTCGTCCACCCCGATGATGTTCCGGGTCCCCAGGGCGAGCAGGATCTTGATCGTGGCGGTTCCGGCCGCGCCCACCCCGGAGACCACCACCTTGATGCGCCGGATGTCCTTCTTGACGATCTTGAGCGCGTTGAGCAGCGCGGCCAGCACCACCACCGCGGTGCCGTGCTGATCGTCGTGGAAGACCGGGATGTCCAGCTCCTTCCGCAGGCGCTCCTCGATCTCGAAGCAGCGGGGGGCCGAGATGTCCTCCAGGTTGATCCCGCCGAAGGCGGGGGCGAGCATCTTCACGGTCTCCACGATCTTGCCCGGATCCTTGGTGTCGAGCGGGATCGGGAAGGCGTCCACCCCGGCGAGCTCCTTGAAGAGCATGGCCTTGCCTTCCATGACCGGCATGGCCGCCGCCGGTCCGATGTCCCCCAGCCCCAGGACCGCGGTGCCGTCCGTCACCACCGCGACCGCGTTCTGCTTGATGGTCAGGGTGAAGGCCCGGCTCGGATCGTCCTTGATGGCCAGGCAGACGCGCGCCACCCCCGGGGTGTACGCCATGCTGAGGTCGTCGCGAGTCCGGATCGGCACCTTGCTGTGGATCTCGATCTTGCCGCCGAGGTGCATGAGGAAGGTGCGGTCGGAGATGTTGGCGATCCTCACCCCGGCCACGGTCTTGATCCGATCGATGATGTCGTGGGCGTGCCGGCTGTCTCGGGCCTTGATCGTGATGTCGCGGAGCACGCGCTCGCCGCTCATCTCGACCAGGTCCACCGCGCCGATGTCCCCGCCGGCCTTGCCGATGACCGAGGTGACGCGGCCCAGCATGCCGGGCTTGTTCCGGATCGCGAGCCGAACCGTGAAGCTGTAGGAGGCGCTGGGGGCTACGGCCATCAATCGCTCGTCATGGCGGGCATTT
>DATFUK010000114.1:0-3871 GCA_035260865.1 Candidatus Methylomirabilota bacterium
CCTCTTCAAGCGCGCCCAGGACGCGGCCGGGCAGGCGCAGGATCGCGCGGGAGACCTCTTCGACAAGGGCCGCGAGTACTTCGAGGAGCAGGCGCAGCGGCTGACCTCCGCCTTCGAGGCGGGCCGCTCCGCGATGAAGGAGATGCTGCTCGCCCAGCAGCAGTCCTCCGATCAGTGGGCCTTCTACCAGGCCAAGGTGATTCGCGAGCACCTCTACCGCGCGCAGAAGATGCGGCTCGAGGCGGACCTCGCCGATCGCGCCCCCGCCGCCGCGCGCGAGAAGCACGAGGCCCTGCTGAAGAAGCTCGACGAGGAAGAGAAGCGCTACAACGCGGAGAAGAAGGACATCGAGAAGGACGCCAAGAAGCTGGAGGCCCTGCGGGATGGCTTCCAGGCCCGCGATCCCTACTTCCTGGTCGGGGAGGCCCTGCTCCAGATCGCCATCGTGATGTCGTCGGTGTCCATCCTGGGCCGCTCTCGCCTGATCTTCTCGTTCAGCCTGATCCTGGCGGTGGCCGGCGGCCTCCTTACGATCAACGGCTACTTCCCGCTGTTCCAGCTCCCCTTCTTCCACGGCGGGCACTAGCTTCTCGGAGGGGGGCTGCGCTCCCCTTCCGACGGTCGTCGCGCGCCCGAGGGCGCACTCCTCCCTGCCTCCCCCCACACCGGATCGTGCGGGCGAAGCCTGCACTCGAAACGAACCCTTAGCGGCGGAAGTCGGCGCGGGTCGGGAGCAGCCGGTCGGCGATGAGGTTGCGCATCATCTCCACGGTACCCCCGCCGATGGCGAACATGCGGGCATCACGCGCCATGCGCTCCAGCGGCAGCGTCCGGCCGTAGCCGGCCGCGCCGTGGATCTGGAGCGCCTGGCCGGTCACCTCCTGCGCGATCTCGGCCGCGAAGGTCTTGGCCTTCGCCGCCTCGAGCGCGTCCGGGAAGCCGGTCCCCGCGTTGGCCGCGGCGCGATGGATCAGCAGGCGCGCCGCGTCGAGCTTGATCGCCATGTCCGCCAGCTTCCAGCGGATGCCCTGGAACTCGCCGATGGCGCGCCCGAACTGCCGCCGGGTGCCCGCGTAGGCCAGCGCCAGCTCGTACGCGCCCTGCGCAAGGCCGAGCGCCACCGTGGCGGCGCCGAGGCGCTGGCCGTTGTAGGCCTCCATCAGCTTCTTGAAGCCGTCGGGCGGACCGACGAGCACGTGCTCCCGCGGCACGCGGCAGCCGTCGAAGTGCAGCCGGCCCTCCGGGATCCCGCGCAGTCCCATGGTGTGATCGCGCTCGCCGACACGGAGGCCGGGCGTGTCGCGCTCGACGAAGATGCCGCCGATGCCTCCCGCTCCCGCCTTCCCGCCCATCCGGCAGTAGACGAGGTGCAGCCGCGACGTCCCCGCGCCGGTGATCCAGCGCTTCTCCCCGTGGAGCGCGTAGCCCTCCGGCGCCTCGTCGGCGCGGGTCACCAGATCGGTGGCCGCGGAGCCCGCCTCGGGCTCGGTGATCGCGATCGCGGGCTTGTCGCCCTCGAGCACCCACGGGAAGTAGCGCCGCTTCTGCGCCTCGCTGCCGTAGGCGGTGAGCGCGCCGACCACGCCCAGGCTTCCCTCGACCACGATGCGCGCGGTGACCCCGCACGCGCGCGCGATCTCCTCGACCACCAGCAGGACGTCCAGGATCGATCCGCCCGGCCCGCCGTACGGCCTGGGAATGGTCAGGCCCATGAAGCCGGCCTGCACCAGATCTTTCACGTTGTCCCACGGGTACTCCTCGGCCGCGTCCCAGCGGGCGGCGCGGTCCCGGAACACGGTGTCGGCCAGCGTGCGGGCGCGCGCCTTGAGGGTTTCCTGCTCGGCGGTGAGCTTGAAGTCCATGTCGGCGGGCCCCTCACCCTGCCCTCTCCCCTCTGGGGAGAGGGGGATCACTAGATGTGGATCGGGTGGCCGAGCGCGGCGAGGACCGCTTCGAACGCGGCCTCGGACAGCGTCGGATGGGCGTGCATGGTGTGGACGAACTCGTCCAGCGTCGCCTCCAGCGTCCGGCCCACCGCGAACTCGTGGATCAGCTCGGTGGCCTCGGGGCCGACGATGTGCACGCCGAGGATCTCGCCGGTGGCCTTGTCCGCCACCACCTTGACGAAGCCCTCGGTCTCGCCCAGCGCCACCGCCTTGCCGCTGGCCGTGAACGGGAACTTCCCCACCGCGAGCTCGCGTCCGCCCGCGCGGGCCGCCGCCTCGGTGAGCCCGATGGACGCAACTTGAGGATGGCAATAGGTACAGGACGGCACGTTGCCGTAGTCCACCGGCCGCGGGGACTGGCCCGCGATCGCCTCCGCGGCCACGACACCCTCGGCCATCGCCTTGTGGGCGAGGAGCTGGTGGCCCGCCATGTCACCGATCGCGTAGATCCCCTTGACCGAGGTCTCCATGGTCGGCGAGACCGTCACGAAACCGCGATCGGTGGCCACCCCGAGGGCCTCGAGCCCGAGCCCGCGGGTGCGCGCGGCGCGCCCGACCGCCATCAGCACCTGGTCCGCCTTGAGCGTCTCGGTCTTGCCCTCGGCCTCCACCTCCACCGAGACGCCGGAACCGGCCGACGTTACCCCCTTGACCTTCACGCCGGTGCGGATCGTGATGTCGCGCCGCGAGAACAGGCGCGCGATCTGGGTGGACGCGTCTTCGTCCTCGATGGGCAGGACGCGCGGGAGGGCCTCCAGCACCGTCACCGCGGCGCCGTACGCCGCGTAGACGTCGGCGAACTCGATGCCCACCGCGCCCGCGCCGATGACGACCAGCGAGCCGGGCCGACCCTCGTTGGTGACCGCGCCGGTGGAGGAGACGATCCGCTTCTCGTCGATGGCGACGCCGGGGAGCGACTTCGGCTCGGATCCCGTTGCCAGGATGACCGCCCGCTTGGCCTCGAGGGTGGCCGCGCCATCCTTGCCCGTCACCTCCACCACCCGGGCGCCCTTGAGGGTGCCGCGCCCGAGGAACAGGGTGATCTTGTTCTTGCGGAAGAGGAACTCGACGCCCTTGGCCATGCGGTCGGCGACCCGGCGCGAGCGCTGCACCGCCTGGGCGTAGTCGGCCTTCCACTCGCCGACCGTGATGCCGAACTCCTTCGCCCGGTTGAAGAGCCCGACGACCTCCGCGTTGCGGAGAAGCGCCTTGGTCGGGATGCACCCCCAGTTGAGGCAGACCCCGCCCGGCCGGTCATCCTCGACGGTCGCGACCGAGAGTCCGAGCTGGGCGCAGCGGATGGCCGCGACGTAGCCGCCGGGACCGGTGCCCACCACCACCACGTCGAATGCCTGAGCGGCCATCGGGCTAGACCAGGAGCCGCAGGGGCTCTTCGAGCAGCCGCTTCACGTCCTGCAGGAATCGCGCGCCCATCGCGCCGTCCATCACCCGGTGATCGCACGAGATCGTCATCTTCATGCGGCGCCCCACCCGGAGCTCGCCGTCCTCCACCACCGGCTTCTGCAGCACCGAGCCCACCGCGAGGATCGCGCCCTCCGGCGGGTTGATGATGGCGGAGAACTCCTCGACGTCGAACATGCCGAGGTTCGAGATCGAGAAGGTGGCTCCGGACATTTCCGGCGCCCGCAGCTTCCCCCCGCGCGCGCGCTCGGCCAGGTCCCGCGACTCGACCGCGATACGGGCCAGCGGCTTGGCGTCGCAGTCGCGCAGGACCGGGGTGATGAGACCCTGGTCGAGCGCCACCGCGATGCCGATGTGGGCGCGGTGGTAAACCCGAATGGCCTGGCCGTTGAGCTGGGCGTTGACCCCCGGGTTCTTGAGGAGGGCGAGGGCCACCGCCTTGATGACCATGTCGGTGACCGAGATCTTGGGCTGGCCCTCGAGGGCGTTCAGCCGCTCGCGCA
>DATFUK010000115.1:0-2875 GCA_035260865.1 Candidatus Methylomirabilota bacterium
CGCGCCCGCGCCCGCCGGCCGTCCTCGGTCTCGATCTCCCACTCGTTCGCGGCCTCGTCGTACACCGCCGCCTTGATCCGGCAGCTGAACTCGATGTCGCGGCGGAGGTCGAGCTTGTCGGCCACGAAGTTGCAGTAGCGCAGGGTCTCCGGCTGCGCCGCGAAGTGCTCGCTCCACTCCCACTCGCGCAGGATCTCCTCGGAGAAGGAGTAGCCGTAGGTCCAGCTCTCGGAATCGAACCGGGCCCCGGGGTAGCGGTTCCAGTACCAGGTGCCGCCGACCCCGTCGCCGGCCTCGAACACCCGCACGCGGAGGCCCAGCCCGCGCAGCCGGTGGAGCTGGTACATGCCGGAGATCCCGGCGCCGATGACGATGGCGTCGTACATGGCTCGCCCCGGGAGCATAGCAAAACTTGCCGTTCCGGCACGCTTTGCCTATTCTCGGCGGAGCGATGAAGCTTCGGACGTTTCTCCTCGTGGTCGTCGGCCTGATCCTGGTCCCTCTGCTGGGGGTCGCCGCCATCGCGATCTGGTGGGCGCACCAGGACGAGCGCCGCGCCATGGAGCAGGCGCTGCTCTACCACGCCCGCTCCCTGACCGTGGCGGTGGACCGCGAGGTCGAGACCACGCTCGCGGGCCTGAAGGGGCTCGCGACCTCGGGCGACCTCGACTCGGCGAATCTCGGCAGGTTCTACGAGCAGGCGCGACTGGCCCGCGAGGCCTACCGGCGCTGGCTGACCGTGGCCCTCGTGGATCCGTCGGGCCGGCAGGTGCTGAACCTCCTGCGTCCGCTCGGGAGCCCGCTGCCGAGCGTGGCCGGCCTCGAGACGTTCCAGCGAACGCTCAAGACCGGCGAGCCGCAGGTCTCGGATCTGGTCATGGGCCCGACCACCGGTCGCCGGGTGATCGCGATCACGCTGCCCCTGCTCCGTGAGGGCAAGATCCGCCACGTCCTGGTCGCGGTCATGACGCCGGAGAGCTTCGCGTCGGTGCTGGCCGCGGCCCACATCGACCGCGGGGTCGTCGGGACCATCGTGGATCGCCAGGGCGTCGTGGTGGCCACGACCCAGGGACCCGAGCGGCGGGTGGGCCAGCCCGCGCCGGCCGGCTTCGTCTCCCGCGCCCGCGAGCGCGCGGAGGCGGTGTTCACCGATCCCACGCTCGAGGGCCCGACCACCTACACCGCCTTCAGCCGGGCCCCGCGGTCCCAGTTCACGGTGGGCATCGCGGTCCCGAGCGAGCAGCTCGACGGCCCGCTCCGCCGGTCGCTCGTGCTGCTATCCGCGGGTGCGGTCGGCGCCCTGGTGCTCTCGCTCGGACTCGCGCACCTGGCCGGGCGGCGCTTCACTGGCCGCCTGCGCCGGCTGATGGGCGCGTTCAGCGCCTTCGGCCGGGGCGAGACGGTGCCGGAGCTCCCGGTCTTCCACCTCGCCGAGCTCGCGGGGGTGAGCGGGGCCCTGGGCGAGGCCATGGCGCTCATGCAGACCCGGACGGCGGAGCTACGGGAATCGGAGCAGCGTTACCGCACCCTGTTCGAGCGCAACCCGGCCGGGATGGCCCTGAGCCTGACGGACGGACGCATCGTGGACTGCAACGAGGCGCTCGCCCGGATGCTGGGCTTCGAGCACCCGGCCGACATGCTGGCCGCGAACGCGAGCGAGTTCTACGCCCAGCCGAAGGAGCGCGAGCAGCTCCTCGAGCGGGTCAAGTCGGAGGGCGCCGCCGTCAACATCGAGCTGCAGTTCCGCCGGCGCGACCGGCAGCTCATCTGGGTGCTCGCCAACGTGATCAGCGGCTCGGGTCCGGGCGGCGCCTACTTCGAAGCCACCCTCATCGACATCACCGAGCAGAAGGCCGCCGACGAGCTGCGCAGCATCGCCCGGCTCGCCAACGCGGCCGCCCACGAGATCAACAACCCACTCACCCTGGTCCTGGGACGCCTGGCCATGCTCCGGGACGATCCGAGCCTGAGCGCGGAGGTCCGCGAGCGCATCGCCCAGACCCACACCGCGGCCGAGCGCATCCGGGAGATCGTGGTGGACATGAACCACCTCACGCGGGTGCAGCTCTTCGAGCACACCGGCCGCGGGCTGCCCGAGATGATCGACATCCGCAAGTCGGCCGGAACTCAGGGCGACCCCCCGGACAAGCCCTCCGCCTAGCGCGCCTCAGCGGCCGAACACGTCGGCCAGGAAGGCCCGCACCTCCACGATCGACGCCTCGCGCGCCTTGGTGTCGCCGCCGAAGCGCGCGCCTTGCTTCCGGCACTCGCGCACCCAGGCCTCGTTGGCCTCGCGGGTGGGCAGGGTGGCGCCGGTGTCGAGCCGCCGGATCACCAGCGTATCCAGGTCGTAGACCGCTTCGCACTGGCGGATCCCGACCACGTTCCGGTCGAGCCTGACCGGAGCCTCGCGGTCGAAGCCGTGGGGAGCATTCGGATAGACCACCACGCGCACCGGCACCCCGCGCTCCTTCAGCTCCGCCGCGAAGTGCTCGCAGGGCGCCGGCTCCGTCATCTCGTCGGCCCCGCCCAGCAGCATGAGCATCGGCGCCATCGCGAGAGCCTTCCCCATGTGCCGGAAGTTGCAGTACGGGTAGAACGGGATATAGGCCGCGAAGCGGTTCGGGGCATTGCCGAGCGCGCTTTCGCGGAACCGCTCGAAGATCGCGTTGACCGCGACCTCCCCACCGCGCGAGCCGCCCATGATCGCCACGCGGGCGCCGTCGACCCGCGGATGCGTGCCGATGAGCTGCAGGGCCAGGTACGCGTCGAGCAGGTGGGCGACGACGTGCGTGAAGCCGGGCGCGTCGGCGTACACGGGCGGCTTGAGCCCGCGCCCGGTGTAGCTGTCCACCACGAAGGCCGCGATGCCCCA
>DATFUK010000116.1:0-3407 GCA_035260865.1 Candidatus Methylomirabilota bacterium
CGCCTCGACCTGGCCGCGGGCCACCGACTGGATGCCCGCGCGCACGATCTCCCCCAGGTAGGCCGCCTCGAAGACCACGAACGCGGTCAGCGCGACCCCGAACTCGGGGATCGACGTCTTGAGCACGATCGGCATGATGAACCACATCCAGAAGATCACCATGACCAGCGGGACGCCCCGGAAGAACTCCACGTACACCGTGGCCGGCACGCGGATCCACCACCGCGGAGCCAGGCGGGCGATGCCGATGAAGATCCCGAGGAGGAACCCCAGGATGATGGACGGGATGGCCAGGCGCAGGGTGCCGCCCACGAAGTTGCCGATGCCCAGGAACCCCTGGAGCATCAGGAACGGCAGGTTCCGCCAGATGACGTCGAGATCGAGCATGGCTAGCGCGGTTGCCGCCCGCCCACGATGAGGCCGGGGATCGCGGTGCGCCGCTCCACCCACGACATGATCGAGGCGAGGGAGACGCACAGGACCAGGTAGATGAGCGTGCCCGCGGTGAGTGCCTCGATCGCCTTCGCGGTGTAGGTCTCGATCTGGCGGGTCTGGAACGTGAGCTCGGCCACGCTGATGGTGAGCGCGACCGACGAGTTCTTGAGCAGGTTCAACGACTCGTTGGTGCCCGGCGGAATGATGAGCCGCAGCGCCACCGGCAGGATCACGTAGCGGTAGGCCTGGAAGGTGGTGAGCCCGGAGGCCACCGACGCCTCGAGCTGGGTGCGCGGGATCGACTGGATGCCCGAGCGGAGGACCTCGGAGAAGCGCGCCCCGCTGTAGACGCCGAGCGCGCACACCGCGGCCCAGAACTCGAGCCCGTTGGCGAAGAGCCACTGCTGGACGGCGTCGGGGAGCAGCGGCGGGACCGCGAAGTACCAGAAGAACATCCAGACCAGCAGCGGGACGTTGCGGAAGAACTCCACGTAGAAGGTGGCCGCCGCGCGCAGGGGCCAGAAGCGCACGGTGCGGAGCGAGCCGGAGAGGATCCCGAGCGCGACCGCGATCAGCCACGCGACGATGGACAGCTCGAGCGTCATGATGAGGCCGCTCAGCAGCCACTGGCCGGACTCGCCGGTCCACAGCACCGACCACTTGAACTGGTAGTTCACCCTGCGCCTGGAGCCTCCGACCCCCTCACCCTGCCCTCTCCCCCGAATCGGGGGAGAGGGAGGACGGGAGCGTGCCTACTTGGGGACGACCTGGAGCAGCATGAAGCTGCGGGCCTGGGGCGCCATCGGGTACGGCAGCTCGCCCTTGACCCCGAACCACTTCTCATAGATCTCGAAGAACTTGCCGGACTCGATGCCATCCATCAGCCCGCCGTTGACGACATTGCGAAAATCCGCGTCGCCTTTTCTCAAGGCCATACCGTAGGGCTCGTAAGAGTAGAAGTCGCCGACGATCTCCCACTGCGCCGGGTCGGGTGACTTGGCCTTGAGCCCGGCGAGCTGGATGCCGTCGTTCGTGTAGGCATCCACCTGTCCCTGCACCAGCGCCTGGAAGGCGGCCGGCTGATCCGGGAACTCACGCAGGATCGCCTTGGGCGCCTTCTCCCGGATGATGCGCGCGTTCGTCGAGCCCTGCTGGGCGGCGACGCGCTTGCCGTCGATGTTCTTGATGCCCTTGATCGGGCTGCCCTTCTTCACCAGGAACTGGGCGCCGGTGACGAAGAACGTGATCGAGAAGTCCACGCTGTCGCGCCGCGTCCGCGTATCGGTCATCGTCTCGGCGACCAGGTCGACCGCGCCCGAGGACAGGAGCGGGATCCGCGTCGGCGGGGTGCTCTCCTTCTTCTCGACCTTGACCGGCTTCCCGACCTTCTTCTCGACCGCGGGGCGGATCAGCTCCTCGACCAGGTCGATGGAGAAGCCCACCCACTCGTTCCGGGCATTGACGTACCCGAACGGAGGCGACCCGGTCCGGGTGCCGATCGTCAGCGTGCCCGTCTCGCTGATCTTGTCGAGGGTCATCTTCTGCTGCGCCGCCGCCGGCGAGACCGACGCCGCCAGCAGCGCCAGCCCCATCACCACTCCAATGAATCTCCGCATGCACATCCTCCTTGAATGAAGTCTCAGTGCGACAGGATCTTGGACAGGAAGTCCTTGGCGCGATCCGACTGCGGGGCCGCGAAGAAGGCCTCCGGCTTCTGCACCTCCACGATCCGTCCGTAGTCCATGAACACGACGCGGCTCGCCACGCGACGGGCGAAGCCCATCTCGTGGGTCACCACCATCATGGTCATGCCCTCCTTGGCCAGATCGGTCATGACGTCCAGCACCTCGTTGATCATCTCGGGGTCGAGCGCCGAGGTGGGCTCGTCGAACAGCATGATGCGGGGCTGCATGGCGAGGGCCCGGGCGATGGCCACCCGCTGCTGCTGGCCGCCCGAGAGATTGGCCGGGTAGTAGTCGGCCCGATCCGGGATGCGCACCCGCTCGAGCAGGACGCGCGCGATCTTCTCCGCCTCGGCCGCGGGCAGCCCCTTCACCTTGCGGGGCGCCAGCATGATGTTCTGCAGCACCGTCATGTGAGGGAAGAGGTTGAAGGACTGGAACACCATCCCCACCTCGGTGCGCAGCTTGACCAGGTTGACCCCGCCGGAGCCGCCGATGGACTGGCCGTGCACGAGGATGTCGCCCCTCTGGATCGGCTCCAGGCGGTTGACGCAGCGGATGAGCGTGCTCTTGCCGGAGCCGGAGGGGCCGCAGACCACGATGACCTCGCCCGCGTCCACGCTCAGGTCCACGTCCACCAGGACGTGGTGCTGGCCGAACCACTTGTTGACGCCCTTGAACTCGATCGCGAGCGCCATGTCTACTCGACAACCAGCAGGACGTCCCCGGGGTTCACCGCCTGGCCGGCCGCCACCCGGATCTCCTTGACGGTTCCCGCCACCTGCGCCTTGAACTCGTTCTCCATCTTCATGGCCTCCAGCACGATGAGCCCGTCGCCGGGGACGACCGCCTGGCCCACCGCGACCTCGATCAGCGTCACCTTGCCCGGCATGGGCGCCTTCAGCACCTGGCCCAGCACCTGGCCCTGGGCGCCCCGGGTGCGGATGATGTAGCGCGACTCCTCCTCGACCCGGATCGCGTACCGCTCGCCCTCCACGTCCACCAGGTAGACGCCGTCCTGCTCGGTGACGTCGGCCACGTGGGAGGCGCCGTCGAGCAGGATGGACCAGATGCCCTCCCCGTTCGCGCGCGCGTCCACCGCGAGGCGCTCACCGCCCATGGTGACGGTGAAGCGGCCGTCGGCGCCCACGACCTCGACCGGGATCGTCTCCGCGCCGGCCTGCGCCTCGAACTTCACCGGCTCCTCCAGCCCGGGCGCAGCGCCTGCCGCCAGGCGCCGGGCGTCGCGGCGGGCGACCCGCCCGCGGGCCCCGGGCGACCGGCCCGCTC
>DATFUK010000117.1:0-3310 GCA_035260865.1 Candidatus Methylomirabilota bacterium
AGCCGATCGCGGTCGTGACCCTCAGGAGATCGCCGGTGTCGACGCCCATGCGTGCGGCGTCCTCCGGATGAACCCAGAGCGGATTCGTATGCGAGATCTCGGCGAGCCACTTCGAGTTACCGGAGCGCGTATGAATCAACGTCGGCAACCGAAACGTCGGCAACAGCACCATTTCTCCCCGCGCCCCCGATGATGCCGCCGCCCGGCAAGATCTGGAGCGAGCTGCTGATGCCGCGCGAGTACCCGCTCGCGTTCTTCGAGATGAGCTTCCTCCTGCCCCACTTCCTGAAGGAAGGCCGCGGCAAGCTCGCGATGTACTTCACCCGGGTCTACAACCCGGTGTGGACGAACCCGGACGGCATGTCGTGGATCGAGATGCTGACCGACGAGGCCAAGGTGGAGCGCCACGCCTGCCTGACCCCCACCTGGAGCGAAACCGCGTGGTTCGCCGACTACGTGCTGCCGATGGGCCACGCTTCGGAGCGCCACGATCTCATGAGCCAGGAGACGCACGCCGCGCGCTGGATCGGCTTCCGCCAGCCGGTGCTGCGGGTGGCGCTCGAGAAGCAGGGCAGGCGCTTCGATCTCACCTGGCAGGCGCACGAGGCGGCCGGCCTCGGGCAGGTGTGGGAGGAGGACGAGTTCTGGATCGAGCTCTCGTGGCGCATCGATCCGGACGGCGCGCTCGGCATCCGCAAGTACTTCGAGTCGCCCTACCGTCCCGGCGAGAAGCTGCGCATCGAGGAGTTCTACCGCTGGATCTTCGAGCACAGCGTCCCCGGCCTGCCCGCGGCCGCCGAGCGCGAGGGCCTGGCCCCGCTCGCCTACATGCGCAAGTACGGCGCCTTCCTGGTGCAGGAGAACGTCTACGGCACCCACGAGACGCCGGTGAGCCCGGCGGAGCGGGAGGGCGCGGCGGCCGACGTCCAGTCGCACCTCGTGCTGAAGAACGGGGCCGCGGTCGGGGTGGAGGTGGACGGGCAGTGGATGGGCGGCTTCCCGACGCCCTCGCGCAAGCTCGAGTTCTACTCGCGGACCCTCAAGGACTGGAAGTGGCCGGAGCACGCGGTGCCGACCTACGCGCGCAGCCACGTGCACTGGAAGGAGATGAACCGGGCCGCCGGCGAGATGGCGCTGCTGCCCACCTTCCGGCTGCCGACCCTGATCCACTCGCGCTCCGGCAACGCCAAGTGGCTCTACGAGATCTCCCACAACAACCCGCTCTGGCTCCATCCCGAAGACGCCGCGCGCTGGAGCGTCGAGACCGGCGATCTCCTGAAGGTGACGACCGAGATCGGGCACTTCGTGGACCGGGTGTGGGTGACCGAGTCGATCCGCCCGGGCGTGCTGGCCTGCTCGCACCACCTCGGCCGCTGGCGTCTCGCCGAGCAGACCGGGGGCGAGCGCTGGTCCACCGCGCTGGTGACGCTCGAGAACCCGCGGCCGGGGGAGTGGCGCCTCCGGCACGTGCACGGGGTGCGCCCGTTCGAGAGCGCCGATCCCGATTCGCAGCGCGTGTGGTGGGAGGACGCGGGCGTGCACCAGAACCTGACCTTCCCGGTGCATCCGGACCCGGTCAGCGGCCAGCACTGCTGGCATCAGAAGGTGACGGTGAGCCGGCCCGGGCCGAACGACCGCTACGGCGACGTGGTGGTGGACACCAACAAGTCCTTCGAGGTCTATCGCAAGTGGCTGGCGATGGCCCGGCCCGCGCCCGGGCCCGGCGGGCTGCGCCGGCCGCTCTGGCTGCCGCGCGCGTTCAAGCCGGACGCCTCCGCGTACAAGATCGAGTGACGCGTTGACAAGGACGCGATCGAAGGCATCCTGGGAGTCATGACCTCCCCGCTCACGCGTCGCGCCTGGCTGGGTCTCGCCGCGCTCGGCGCCGCCCTGGTGCCGTGGCGCCCGTGGTCCGCGCGCGCGCAGGGCAACCTCGCCAACCTGGCGCCGGAAGAGCCGATCGCCGAGACCCTGAAGCGCCTCTTCGGCGGCCGGCCGATCAGGGACGGCGCCGCGCTGATCGCCATCGACATGCCGCTCATCGCGGAGGACGGCGCCTCGGTGCCGATCGCGGTGGAGGTGAAGTCGCCGATGACGCCGGAGAGCCACGTCAAGGCGATCTACATCCTCGCCGAGAAGAACTTGCGCCCGCTCAACGTGAAGGTCGGCCTGACGCCGGCGGCCGGCCAGGCCTACGTGGCGACCAACCTGCGCCTGGCCGATAGCGGGCCGGTGCGCGTGGTGGCGGAGGCCGGCGACGGCGCTCTCTGGATCGCCAGCCGCGAGGTCCGCGTCACGGTCGCCGGGTGCGCGGCCTGAGCGATGGCGGACATCGGGACCGTGAAGCTGGCGGTGCCGGGGAGCGTCCGCCGGGGCAGCGTGGCGCGGGTGCGGGCCCTGGTCATCCATCCCCAGGAACGGGTGGAGCGGCAGGGCGGCCGGTCGGTCGATCGCAACTACCGCTTCGTCAACCGCATCGTGGTAACGTACCTCGGCCGCGAGATCGCGGTGATCGAGCCGTCCACCGCGGTCAGCGAGAACCCGACGTTCACGGTTGCGTTCCGCGCCACCGAGACGGGGCCGGTCAAGGTGACGTTCACCGATTCGCACGGCGTGAAGTTCGAGGGCACCGCGGAGGTCAAGGTCACGTGATCTGGATGCTGCTGGGCACGCTGCTGGCGGGAAGCCTGGCGTGGGCCGCGCCCGCGTCGGCCGACGACGTCGACCGCTACCTGCGCGAGCTCCAGCTCAACGCGCTGCCCGGCGAGCGGGCGCCCGGCTTCTCGCTGCCCAAGGTGGACGGCGGCAAGGCGTCGCTCGCCGAGCAGCAGGGCAAGGTCGTGCTCGTCTACTTCTGGGCCACCTGGTGCGGCTACTGCCGGAAGGAGCTGCCCGTCGCCATCGAGAAGATCGTCCGCGCGCGGCGCGGCCAGCCGTTCACGGTGCTCGCGGTGAGCATCGAGGAGCCCCGGGACGTGGTGGCCAGCTACGCGAAGGGCGCGGGCCTGACCTCGTCCGTGCTCCTCGACGGCGACGGCGCGGTGGCGCGCGAGTACCGGGTGCGGGCCACCCCGACCACCGTCGTGATCGGGCGCGACGGGCGCCTGGTGGCCCGGGCCGCGGGCACCCGCGACTGGGACGGCAAGGCCGGCCGCGCCTTCCTCGACGCCCTGGTGGCCGCGCCGGCGAAGTAACCTCGGGGCCACGCGACCGATGGCCGCCGATCTCGTCCTGGACAGCCTCGATACCGACATCCTCGTGCTCGGCGCGGGCGGGGCGGGGCTCTGCGCCGCCCTGCACGCGGCGGACC
>DATFUK010000118.1:0-2935 GCA_035260865.1 Candidatus Methylomirabilota bacterium
CCGCCATGACTGCCTCCGCCGACGTCAGCGCGCGGCTCGACGAGCTGCGGCAGCAGCTCAACCGGCACAACCACCTCTACTACGCGGAGAATCGCCCCGAGGTCAGCGACGCCGAGTACGACCGGCTCTGGCGCGAGCTGGTGGCGCTCGAGCAGGCGCACCCGGAGCTGATCACCCCCGACAGCCCGACCCAGCGGCCGGGCGGGCGGCGGGCGGAGACCTTCGCCCCGGTCGAGCACCTCGTCGCGATGCTGTCGCTGGACAACGCGATGAGCGTCGAGGAGCTCCAGGAGTTCGAGGCGCGGATCCGCCGGGCGCAGCCCGGCATCGCCCCCGCCTTCGTCTGCGAGCCCAAGATCGACGGACTCGGGGTGGCCCTGCTCTACGAGCGGGGGCGCTTCGTCCGCGGCGCCACGCGCGGCGACGGGCGCATCGGCGAGGACATCACCCAGAACCTGCGCACGATCAAGGCCATCCCGGCCACGCTCTCGGGGCCCCTCAAGGGCGCGGTCAAGCTCGAGGTGCGCGGTGAGGTCTACATGCCGCGCGGGGCCTTTGCCCGCTTCAACGCGGGGCTGGAGGAAGCCGGCCAGCCCGTCTTCGCCAACCCCCGGAACGCGGCGGCGGGCGCGGTGCGCCAGAAGGATCCGGCGGTGACCGCCTCGCGCCCCCTCGAGATCTTCCTCTACCACGTGAGCGTGCTCGAGCCGCCGGGCTTCCACTCGCAGTGGGAACGGCTCGAGGCGCTCCGGCAGAGCGGCTTCCCGGTGAATCCCCGGTCGCAGCGCGCCGCGACCCTGGACGAGGTCGCGGCGTACTGCCGTGGCCTCGAGGCCGATCGGGACGCGCTCGACTACGACGCCGACGGGGTGGTGGTCAAGGTGGACGATCTCGAGCAGCAGCGGCGGCTCGGGGCCACCGCGCATCACCCGCGCTGGGCCATCGCCTACAAGTTCACGGCCCGCCAGGCCACCACCCGCGTGCTCGGCATCACGATCAACGTGGGCAAGTCGGGCGCGCTCACCCCCACCGCCCAGCTCGAGCCGGTGGAGCTGGCCGGCGTCACGGTCTCCAACGTGAGCCTGCACAACGAGGACGAGGTCCGCCGGAAGGACGTCCGAATCGGCGACACCGTGCTGATCGAGCGCGCGGGCGACGTCATTCCCTACCTGGTCCAGGTCGTCACCGACAAGCGCCCGTCCGACGCGGTCGCCTTCACGATGCCGACCCACTGCCCGGCCTGCGGGGGCCTGGCCGCCCGCGGGGAGGGCGAGGCGGTGTGGCGCTGCACCAATACCGCCTGCCCCGCCCAGCTCAAGGAGCGGCTGTTCCACTGGGGCTCGCGGCGGGCGATGGACATCGAGGGCCTCGGCGAGGTGATCGTCGGCCAGCTCGTGGACCGGGGGCTCGTGCGCGACTTCGCCGATCTCTACGCGCTCGACGTGGACACGCTCGCCGACCTGGAGCGGCTGGCCAAGAAGTCGGCCCAGAACCTCCACCGGGCGATCGAGGCCTCGAAGACGCGCGGGCTCACGCGTCTGCTGAACGCCCTCGGCATCCGCATGGTGGGCGAGCGGGCGGCCCAGCTCCTGGCCGCGCGCTTCGGCACCATGGAGCGGCTCCTCGCGGCCACGGAGGGCGACATCAACGACATCTACGGCATCGGCCCCCAGATCGCCCAGGCGGTGACGACGTTCCTCGCCGAGCCGCGCAACCGCGCCACCATCGAGCGGCTGGCCGCGGCCGGCGTCGCGATGAGCGAGGCAGGCCACACCGAGGGCCCCCGCCCGCTCGACGGCAAATCCCTGGTGCTGACCGGCGGCCTCGCGAGCCTGAGCCGCGACCAGGCCAAGGACCTCGTCATTCGCCTGGGCGGCCGGGTCACCGGCTCGGTGTCGAAGAAGACGGACTACGTGGTCGTGGGCGAGGACGCCGGCTCCAAGGCCGACGACGCCAAGCGGCTCGGCGTGGCCACGCTCGACGAGGCGGCATTTCTCAAGCTGGTGGGGCGCACGTGAGCCGCGCGGGGGCCGCGCTGGCCGTCCTGTTGGGGCTGAGCCTGCTCGCGTCCGGCGGGGCCGCCCAGGACAAGTCCCCACTCACGCGGGAGCAGGCGCTGGCCGACATCAAGAAGCCCGATCTGGAGACGCGCCGGCGCGCCACCGCGTGGCTCGGCGAGGTCGGCGTCATCGAGGACGCCCCGGTCCTGATCGGGGCGCTCTCGGACCGGGACGAGGTGGTGCGGACGCTCGCCGAGCACTCGGTGTGGCAGGTCTGGGGCCGCTCCGGCGACGCGGAGGCAGACGGCCTGCTGCAGGTCGGCATCCAGGAGATGAGCCGCGGCGACGGCCCGGCCGCGGTGGAGACCTTCACGAAGGCGATCCAGCGAAAACCCGACTTCGCGGAAGCCTGGAACAAGCGGGCCACCGTCTACTTCCTCATGGGCGAGCACGAGAAGTCGCTCAAGGACTGCGATGAGGTGATGAAGCGAAACCCGGCCCACTTCGGGGCCCTCGCCGGTTACGGGCAGATCTACCTGCAGCTCGACCAGCCCGAGCGCGCCCTCACCTACTTCCGCCGGGCGCTCCGGGTCAACCCGAACATGCGGAGCGTGGAGCAGATCATCCCGCAGCTCGAGCAGTTGCTCACGGAGCGCCGAAAGGGCACTATCTGACCCGACCCAGCCGCCAAGCCCATACGCCCATCTCATAGGCCCATCTCATGGGGAGGACACCGTGCCGCTCACCACGCAAGAGGTCGAAGCGCTCAAGAAGATCACCAGCCCCAGCGTCGCCAACGCCATCGAGACCTTCAAGGTCCGCCCGCGGGAGCAGGGCAACCTCTCCTCGGACATCCGCGCCCGCTTCCCCGAGATGGGGCCGATGGTGGGCTACGCGGTGCCGTGCGTCATCCGCGCCGAGCAGGGGCCGATCGA
>DATFUK010000119.1:0-6054 GCA_035260865.1 Candidatus Methylomirabilota bacterium
CTGTCTCATTCTTTCCGTCCTCATCGCCGCCGGCGCCTACTACGCGGTGGCCCGGCCCAAGCGGATCCAGGCGGCGGCCCCCGCGGCCGGCCCCCGCCCGGTGCCGGTCGTGACCGTCGCCGCCCGCAGCGGGGATCTCGGGGTCTACCTCACCGGGCTGGGCTCGGTCACTCCCCTCAGCATCGTCACGGTCCGCAGCCGCGTGGACGGCCAGCTCATGCGGACGCTGTTCCAGGAGGGCCAGCTCGTGCGGCAGGGCGACCTCCTCGCCGAGATCGATCCCCGCCCCTTCGAGACCCAGCTCACCCAGGCGCAGGCGCAGCTCGCGAAGGACGAGGCCGCTCTCGCCAACGCGAGCATGGACCTCGAGCGCTACCGCACCCTGGTCAAGGGCGGCTTCATCCCGCAGCAGCAGCTGGACACCCAGGCCTCGACGGTCGCCCAGCTCGCCGCGTCCATCAAGTCGGACCAGGGGCAGATCGACAGCATCCGCCTGCAGCTCACCTACACGCGCATCATCGCCCCCATCACCGGCCGCGCCGGGCTTCGCCTCGTGGATCCCGGCAACATGATCCACGCCAACGACGCGGGCGGGCTCGTCGTGCTCGCCCAGGTGGAGCCGATCGCGGTGGTGTTCACGATCCCCCAGGACAATCTGCCGCCGGTGCTCGCCCGCCAGCGCGCGGGCGGCGGAGCCATCGCGGTGGACGCCTACGACCGCGAGGGGCGCACCAAGCTGGCGACCGGCGTCCTGATCGCGGTGGACAACCAGATCGACGCGGCGACCGGCACCGTCAAGCTCAAGGCCTCCTTCGTCAATGCCGATGGCTCGCTGTTCCCGAACCAGTTCGTCAACGCGCGCATCCTGGTGGACTCGCTGCGCGGCGCGGTGCTGGTGCCGAACGAGGCGATCCAGCGCGGCGCCCAGGGCTCCTTCGTGTACCTGGTGAAGCCGGACAAGACGGTCGAGCTGCGCAAGATCACCCTCGGGCCCAGCGAGGGTGGGGTCACCGCGGTGCGCGAGGGCGTGGCCGCGGGCGACGCGCTGATCGTGGACGGAGCGGACCGGGTGCAGGAGCGCTCGCGCGTGGAGCCGACCAGCCGCGAGCGGCCCCCCGCGCGCCCGGGCGCATGAACCCGTCCCGCGTCTTCATCCTCCGGCCGGTCGCCACCTCGCTCCTCACCGTCGCCATCGTCCTCGCCGGGATCGTCGCCTACCGGCTGCTCGCGGTCTCGGCCCTGCCCCAGGTGGACTACCCGACCATGCAGGTGCAGACGTTCTACCCCGGGGCCAGCCCCGACGTGATGGCCTCCGCGGTCACCGCGCCACTCGAGCGCCAGTTCGGCCAGATGCCCGGGCTCAAGCAGATGACGTCCACCAGCTCCAGCACCGCGTCGGTCATCACCCTGCAGTTCGATCTCAACCTGGCCCTCGACGTCGCGGAGCAGCAGGTGCAGGCCGCGATCAACGCGGCCACCTCGTTCCTGCCGGGGGACCTGCCCAACCCGCCGATCTACAGCAAGGTCAATCCGGCCGACGCGCCGATCCTCACCCTGGGCCTCACCTCCGCGTCCCTGCCCCTCACCGCCGTGCAGGACCTGGCCGACACGCGGCTCGTGCCGAAGATCTCCCAGCTTCCCGGGGTGGGCCTGGTCAGCCTGAGCGGCGGGCAGAAGCCGGCGATCCGCGTGCAGGTCAATCCGGCGCGCCTGGCCGCCAACGGGCTCACCCTCGAGGACGTGCGCACCGCGGTGGCCTCGGCCAACGTGAACCAGGCCAAGGGCAGCCTCGACGGCAGTCGCCAGGCCTTCACCATCGGGGCCAACGACCAGCTCACGTCGAGCGACCAGTACCGGAACCTCGTGGTGGCCTATCGGAACGGCGCCCCGGTGCACCTCTCCGACGTGGCCGACACGGTGGACGACGCGGAGAACCTGCGGCAGGCCGCCTGGATGAACGATCAGCCCGCGGTGATCGTCAACATCCAGCGCCAGCCCGGCGCCAACCTCATCCAGGTGGTGGACCGCATCAAGCAGCTCCTGCCGCAGCTGCAGACCACCCTGCCCGGCTCGGTGAAGGTCGCGATCCTCACCGACCGCACCACCACCATCCGGGCCTCGGTGCACGACGTGCAGATCGAGCTGACGATGGCGGTGATCCTGGTCGTGCTGGTCATCTTCCTGTTCCTGGGCAGCCCCGCCGCCACCTTCATCCCGTCGATCGCGGTGCCGGTCTCCATCATCGGCACCTTCGCGGTCATGTACGGACTCGGCTTCAGCCTCAACAACCTCTCGCTGATGGCCCTCACCATCGCCACCGGCTTCGTGGTGGACGACGCGGTGGTGATGATCGAGAACATCGCCCGCTACATCGAGGCGGGCGACGCGCCGCTCGAGGCCGCGCTCAAGGGCTCGGCCCAGATCGGCTTCACCATCCTCTCCCTGACCGTCTCGCTGATCGCGGTGCTGATCCCGCTCCTCTTCATGGGCGACATCGTGGGCCGCCTCTTCCGCGAGTTCGCGATCACCTTGAGCGCGGCGATCCTGGTGTCGGCCGCGGTGTCCCTGACGCTCACCCCGATGCTCTGCGCCCGGCTCCTGCGCCCCCACGAGGAGCGCAAGCCCGGCCGCGTGGCCCGCGTCTCCCAGGCCGTCTTCAACCGGGTCCTCGACGTGTACGCGCGCACGCTCCGGGTGGTCCTCGATCACCAGCCCGCGACCCTGCTCGTCGCGGTGGCCACGCTCGGGCTCACCCTCCTGCTCTACGTGGCGGTGCCCAAGGGCCTGTTCCCCATCCAGGACACCGGGGTGATCCTGGGCATCTCGGAGGCCCCCCAGAGCGTCTCCTTCCCCGCGATGGCCCAGCGCCAGCGCGCGCTCGCCCAGGCCATCCTGAAGGACCCCGCGGTGGACACCCTGTCCTCGTTCATCGGCATCGACGGCACCAACGTGACGCTCAACAGCGGGCGCGTGCTGGTCACGCTCAAGCCGCTCGAACAGCGGGGGGCCTCCGCGCGCGAGATCATCGAGCGGCTGCGCCCGAAGCTGGCCGAGGTGAGCGGCATCACGCTCTACCTCCAGGCGGTGCAGGACCTCACGGTGGAGGACCGGGTGAGCCGCACCCAGTATCAGTACAGCCTGGAGAACCCGAGCGTGGACGAGCTCAACACGTGGGCCCCGCGCCTGGTGGAGCGCCTGCGAGCACTGCCCGAGCTGCGCGACGTGGCGAGCGACCAGCAGGACCAGGGGCTCGAAACCTCCATCCGCATCGACCGCAGCACCGCCTCGCGCCTCGGCATCACGCCTCAGATGATCGACGACGCGTTGTACAACGCCTTCGGCCAGCGCCAGATCTCGACGATCTTCACCCAGCTCAACCAGTACCGCGTGGTCCTCGAGGTCAAGCCCGAGTACCGGCAGGATCCGGACGCGCTCAAGCAGATCTACCTGCGGTCGGCCAGCGGCGGGCAGGTGCCGCTCTCCACCTTCACCGCGATGGAGGAGCGGGCCACCCCGCTGCTGGTGAGCCACCAGGGACAGTTCCCGGCGGTCACCATCTCCTTCAACCTGGCGCCCCGCGTGTCGCTCGGCGCCGCGGTGGACGTCATCGAGCAGGCCCGGCGCGACCTCAGGATGCCGGTGGGCATCGAGACGCGCTTCCAGGGCGCCGCGCGCGCGTTCCAGGCCTCGCTCGCCAACGAGCCCCTGCTGATCCTCGCCGCGGTGTGCACCGTCTACATCGTGCTCGGCGTGCTCTACGAGAGCTGGATCCACCCGGTGACGATCCTGTCCACCCTGCCCTCCGCGGGAGTGGGCGCCCTGCTCGCCCTGATGGCCGCGCGCCTCGACCTGAGCGTCATCGCGCTGATCGGCATCATCCTGCTCATCGGCATCGTGATGAAGAACGCGATCATGATGATCGACTTCGCGCTCGACGCCCAGCGCAGCGAGGGCAAGCCCGCGCCGGAGGCGATCTACCAGGCCTGCCTGCTGCGCTTCCGCCCGATCGTGATGACCACGATGGCCGCGCTGCTGGGCGGCGTCCCCCTCGCGATCGGGCAGGGCGTCGGCGCCGAGCTCCGCCAGCCGCTCGGCATCGCGATCGTGGGCGGGCTCATCATGAGCCAGTTCCTCACGCTCTATACCACCCCGGTCATCTACCTCGCCTTCGACCGGCTCGCGGCCCGCGCGACCCGGCGTCGGCCCGCCCCCGCGGGCCCCCTCGCCGCCGCGGAGCCCGGCCCGTGAACCTCTCGGGCCCCTTCATCCGCCGGCCGGTCGGCACCACCCTGCTGACCATCGCGCTCGTGCTGGCCGGCGCCATCGGCTTCCAGCTCCTGCCGGTCGCGCCGCTGCCCCAGGTGGACTTCCCCACCATCAACGTCTCCACCGGCCTGCCCGGGGCGAGCCCGCTCACCATGGCCTCCGCGGTGGCCACCCCGCTCGAGCGCCAGTTCACGCGCATCGCGGCGGTGAGCGAGATGACCTCGACGAGCTTCCTCGGCTCGACCAGCGTGGCGCTGCAGTTCGATCTCTCGCGCGACATCAACGGGGCCGCGCGCGACGTGCAGTCGGCGATCAACGCGGCGAGCGGCCAGCTGCCGTCGAACCTGCCGAGCAATCCCACCTACCGCAAGGTCAACCCGGCCGACGCGCCGATCATGATCCTGGCGCTCACCTCCGCGACCGCGCCGCCCGGCAAGCTCTACGACATGGCCTCCACGATCCTCCAGCAGAAGCTGGCCCAGATCGAAGGGGTCGGACAGGTGTTCGTGGGCGGCAGCTCGCTGCCCGCGGTGCGGGTGGAGCTGAACCCCCACGCGCTCGCGCGCTACGGCATCGGGCTCGAGGACGTGCGCGCGGTCCTCGCCAGCGCCAACGTGAACCGGCCCAAGGGCCAGATCCACGGGCCGGAGCGGGCCTGGGAGATCCGCACCAGCGACCAGATCCGCTACGCGGCGGAGTACCGGCCGCTGCTGGTGGCCTGGCGCCACGGGGCCCCGGTCCGCCTGGAGGACGTGGCCGACGTGCGCGACTCGGTCGAGGATCTGCGCTCGATCGGCCTCGCCAACGGCCAGCGCGCCGCGCTGCTCATCATCTTCCGCCAGCCCGGCGCCAACATCATCGACGCGGTGGATCGCATCCGTGAGGCGATGCCCGAGCTGCACGGGCTGCTCCCCGCCGACGTGACGGTGAC
The DNA here is from genome assembly GCA_035260865.1 of Candidatus Methylomirabilota bacterium. Classification (GTDB taxonomy): domain Bacteria; phylum Methylomirabilota; class Methylomirabilia; order Rokubacteriales; family CSP1-6; genus CAMLFJ01. The sequence continues at coordinate 5,198 of DATFUK010000119.1, forward strand.
CCCGGTGCTGGACCAGACCGTGACCATCCGGGCCTCGGTGTCCGACGTCGAGCACGCGCTGATGATCTCGGTGGCCCTGGTGGTGCTGGTGGTGTTCCTGTTCCTGCGCGACTGGCGCGCCACCGCGATTCCCGGGGTGGTGGTGCCGGTCTCCCTCGTCGGCACCTTCGCCTTCATGTATCTGATCGGCTACAGCATCGACAACCTGTCGCTGATGGCCCTCACGGTGGCCACCGGCTTCGTGGTGGACGACGCCATCGTGGTGGTGGAGAACGTCATGCGCCATCTCGAGGCGGGCATGTCCCCGCTCGAGGCGGCGATCCAGGGCGCGCGCGAGATCGGGTTCACCGTGCTCTCGATCAGCATCTCGCTGGTCGCGGTCTTCATCCCGATCCTCCTGATGGGCGGTCTGATCGGGCGCCTCTTCCGCGAGTTCGCGGTGGTGCTCTCGGTGGCGATCCTGGTCTCGCTGGTGGTCTCGCTCACCACCACCCCGATGATGTGCGCGAAGCTGCTCCGCTCCCATCACGGCGCCCCCCGCGGCCGTCTCTACCGCGGCGGGGAGCGGGTGTTCGGCTGGGTCACGACCGGGTACGAGAAGTCGCTCGGCTGGGCGCTCAACTACCCGCGCACCGTGCTGCTGATCGCGGGCCTGACCTGCGCGCTCAACGTGTACCTCTTCATGGTGGTGCCCAAGGGCTTCTTCCCCCAGCAGGACAACGGCCGGCTCAACGGCTCCATCGTGGCCGCCCAGGACACCTCGTTCCAGGCGATGCGCGACAAGGTGACGCGCTACGCGGAGATCGTGCGGGCGGATCCCGCGGTGGCCACCGTCACCGCCTATACCGGCGGCGGGG
>DATFUK010000120.1:0-20848 GCA_035260865.1 Candidatus Methylomirabilota bacterium
GGTTGCGGTGGTCGTCCCGTGGACGATGACCGCGACCTCGTCCGCGCCTGCCGCGGTGCCGGCCAGCGCGGCCTGGACGCCGCCGGCCTGGTTCGCCACCGTGGTCGGGACCTTGGCGACGCGCACCTCGCCGCTGGCCTCGTCGACGAGCACCAGGTCGGTGAATGTGCCGCCGACGTCGACCCCGACGAGCTTGGTCGGGGGCATCTATCCGAGGATCGAGCGCGGGCGGTCAGGAGACATGGGTCACCGGCGTTGGGATGAGCGAGAGCCTAGTCGCCGGGCCCGGCCCTGTCAAGCGCGCCGGCTAGGGCTGTCGGGAGCACACTATCTGACCGCTCCCGAGAGCACATGATCTGACCGCTCCACAGCGGGCAGGCGGGGTGTCATCGCACCAGGGAGGTGGCGATGGCCTACACCCGGGCTGCCGTGGAGCGCGTCATGAAGGTGCAGGAGGCAATCTTGCGAGCCTTGAGTGGGCGGCAGAGCTGGTTGCAGGTCGCCGACGTCCTGGGCGTCAGTCCGCGCACGGTGCGGCGGCTGCGGTGGCGGTACGAGCGGTACGGCTACGACGGGCTGTTCGATCACCGGCGGCGCCGCCCCTCACCCCGGGCGGTCCCGCTGGGCGAGGTCCAGCGCCTCCTGCGCTTGTACCGGGAGCGCTACGGCCCCCGCGACGGCCACCCGGGCTTCAACATCCGGCACTTCTACCAGGTGGCGTGCCGCGACCATCGCGTGCGGCTGTCATACAGCTTCGTGAAGCAGGCGCTGCAGACCGCCGGCTTGGTCGGCAAGCGGCGCCCGCGCGGCCGGCATCGCCGCCGCCGCGAGCCGCGCCCCTGTTTCGGGGAGCTGGTGCACCTCGATGGCAGTCTGCACCCGTGGCTGGCCCTGGTCTCCGACGCCCGGCAGACGCTCATCGCCGTGGTGGACGACGCGACCAAACAGCTGCTCTACGCCCAGCTCGTCGCGGGGGGCGAGAGTCTAGCGGCCATCATGACGGCCCTGCGAGCGGTGCTCGAGCAGCACGGCATCCCGGGAGCCCTCTACACCGACCGGGCCGGCTGGGCGGTGTACACACCGACGTCGGGCACCGCCCCCGACCGCACGAAGCGGACCCAGGTCGGCCGGGCCCTGGCTCGGCTTGGCATCGAGCACATCGTGAGCTTCTCGCCCCAGGCCCGTGGGCGCAGCGAGCGCGCCAACGGCACGCTGCAAGGGCGCCTCGTCAACGAGCTGCGGGTCGCCGGGATCCGGACGCTCCCCGCGGCCAACCACTATCTGCGCGAGCGCTTCATCCCGGACTACAACGCGCGCTTTGGCCGCGCCCCGGCCGATCCCAGCAGCGCCTTCGTCCCGGTGGGTCGGCAGGACCTCGACCAGATCCTTTGCCACGAGGACGAGCGGTGCGTCGCCCGGGACAACACGCTCACGCTCGATGGGGTAGTGCTGCAGATCGACAAGCAACGGGGCCGGCGCAGCTGTGCTGGCCTGCGCGTGCTCGTTCGTCGGCACCTCGACGGGCGGCATTCGGTCTGGTGGGGGCCCCGCTGCCTGGGGTGGTTTACGGCCACCGGCCGGCCCTGGCGCGAACGGGCCGCCTGACGAGTCCCCGGCCATGAGCGGTCAGATCACGTGTCAAACGCGAGCGGCCAGATCATTTGCCAACGACAGCAATAACGCGGAGCGGGTGGCTCGGGCGCGGCCCCTCACCTCGACACGCTCTCGGAGAGCGTGTCGATCGTCTTCTTGAACTTCGCGTCCTCCCGGATCATCGCCTCGATCTTGGTGACCGCGTGGAGCACGGTCGTGTGGTCCTTGTCGAAGGCGCGCCCGACCTCGGTGAGCGAGGCGTGGGTGAGCTGTCGGGCGAAGTACATCGCGACCTGCCGGGGAAAGGCCACCGCCTTCGTCCGGGTGCGCGTGCGCATGTCGGCCAGCTTGAGCCCGAAGAATCCGGAGACCGTGCGCTGGATGTGCTCGATCGTGATCACCTTCTCGTCCGCGCCCCAGAGATCGGACAGCACCTCCTGGGCCACGTCCACGCTCATCACGCGGCCGGTCAGGGCGCAGAACGCGGCCATCCGGGTGAACGATCCCTCGATCTCGCGGATGTTGGTCTTGATGCGGCTCGCCATCAGGTAGGCCACGTCGTCGGGCAGCTGGACCCGCTCCAGCTCGGCCCGCTTCTTGAGAATGGCCACGCGGGTCTCGAAGTCGGGCGGCTGGATGTCCGCGATCAGACCCCACTCGAAGCGCGAGCGCAGCCGCTCCTCCAGCTCGGGGATCTCCTTGGGAGTGGAGTCGGAGGACACCACGATCTGCTTGTGCCCCTCGTACAGATCGTTGAAGGTGTGGAAGAACTCCTCCTGGGTCCGCTCCTTGCCCGCGATGAACTGGATATCGTCGATGAGCAGGAGATCGATGGACCGGTACTTCGCCCGGAACTCCCCGGTGCGGTCGTAGCGGATGGCGTTGATGAGCTCGTTGGTGAAGCGCTCCGACGAGAGGTAGAGCAGCCGGAGCGAGGGGTGGAGGCGGGCCATCTCGTGGCCCACCGCGTGGAGGAGATGGGTCTTCCCGAGGCCGACCCCTCCGTAGAGGAAGAGCGGGCTGTAGGCCGTGCCCGGCAGCTCCGCCACCGCCTGGCAGGCGGCCTGGGCAAACTGGTTGGAGCTGCCGACCACGAACGACTCGAACGTGTAGCGGGGGGTCAGCTCGTCCCGCGCGGCCGGCATGCGCTCCGACGCGAGGGCAGACGCGCGCTCGGGCTCCGCGTCCGCCTCGATGGAGACCTGGGTGTCGACGCCGAGGAGACGGCGCGCGGCGGCCGCGATCGTGTCCGCGTGGTGCTGCCCGATCCAGTCGCGCGTGTACGTGTTGGGCGCGAGGACCCGGAGACGGTTGCCGTCCAGCGCGACGGCCCGACAGGGGCGCAGCCACGAATCGAGGGCGGCCTCGGGCACTTGACCTTCGAGAGCGGTGAGCAGCCGGGACCACAGCGCGTCATGCATGAGTTGCTTTGACCCTAGTGGCGTGGGTCCGCCTTGTCAATCTCGTGTTCGTGCTAGGGTGGACGTGTCGGGCTCCACTCGCGGGTCCGCGAAAGAAGAGGTCCCCAATGGAAGGTCTCCGGCAGATCCAGGTGGTCACGCAGGGTGACGGCTGGCACTTGGTGGGGCTCGATGCCGAAGGCCGCGTCTGGTTCGGCTCGCCGCGTCGCACGACGAAGGGGCGGATGCTCGCCTGGGTCCCGATGGACGAGATCGTGGAGATCGGCGAGCCGCTGGAGCCGACCGTGACCACCGCCCCCGAGTCCATCGATCGGGGAGTCGCGGCGCGCCACTGGCCGGTGAAGCCTCGTCCCTGATCCGCTCCGCCTCCCCACCGCTCGACCATGGTGGTTCGGCACGACCATGCCGGCCTATTGGACGTTGGTCCAATGGCTGCTCCGCCCGCGCATTGTTACGGTTGACCGCACGACGTGCGCCACTCCTCAACCCGACGATGGAGACTGCCATGCTCCCGGAGCTACCGAAGGACGAAGAGCGCCCGGTCTGCCATGGGTGCGGGCAGGCCAAGTTCCTCCCCTACTCCATCCGGAGTGGCGACCCGGCCACCGCCAAGGCGCGCGTCTACTGCTCGATCGCGTGCGCTCAGCTCCACACGCCCGGCTTCACGGGCAAGGACCCGCGGCAATGACCGCGCCGAGGGACTGAGCGCCGCCCCTCGCGTCACTCCACCCCGGCGAGTTCCAGCTCCTGGGCGCGGTGGCAGCCGACGAAGTGACCGGGAGAGAGTTCCTGCCACGCCGGCGCCTGCGTCCGGCATATCTCGATCGCGTGCGGGCAGCGGGGATGGAAGTAGCAGCCGCCCGGCGGCGCGGCCGGATTCGCGACCTCTCCCTGCAGGACGATGCGCTGGGAGCGCAGACGGGGATCCGGCTCCGGCACCGCGGACAGCAGCGCGGCGGTGTACGGGTGCTTCGGCCGGCTGAACAGCTCCGCGGTCGGGGCCAGCTCCACCATCCGGCCCACGTACATCACGGCCACCCGGCTGCTGATGTGCCGCACCACGCTCAGGTCGTGCGCCACGAAGAGATAGGTCAGCCGGAGCTCCGACTGCAGGTCGAGCAACAGGTTGAGGATCTGCGCCTGCACCGAGACGTCGAGCGCCGAGACCGGCTCGTCGGCGACCACCAGGCGCGGGTGCAGGGCCAGCGCCCGCGCGATCCCGATGCGCTGCCGCTCGCCTCCGCTGAACGCGTGGGGGAACCGCCGCATGTACTCCGGCCGCAGCCCCACGCGCCGCAGCAGGTCCGCCACCTGCGCCTCCCGCTCGCGCCGGCTGCGGAGACCGTGGACCAGCAACGGCTCCCCGACCAGGTCGAGCAGCGTCATGCGCGGGTTGAGCGAGGTGAACGGGTCCTGGAAGATCATCTGCATCTCGCGCCGCAGCGCCCGCAGCTCGGCGGGCCGCAGCGTGCCCATCTCGACCACCGAGCCCTCGGCCGCGCGCATGAAGACCTGACCCGCGGTCGGCTCGATCGCGCGCAGGATGCAGCGCGCGGTGGTGGTCTTTCCGCAGCCGCTCTCGCCGACGAGGCCCAGGGTCTCCCCCTCGTCGATGTGGAAGTCCACGCCGTCGACCGCGCGGACGTGACCCACCGTCCGCTTCAGGAAGCCCTTCCGGATCGGGAAGAGTTTCTGCAGCCCGGACACCCGCAGGAGCGGCTGGCGGCTCGCGGTCATTCGTAGAGGAAGCAGCTCACCGCGTGGTGGGCGCCCACCGGTCGCAGGGCCGGCGCCTCGCGATCGCACCGGCCGGGCATGAACTCCGGGCAGCGCGGATGGAAGGGGCACCCGGTCGGGCGATCGTACGGGTGCGGCACCGCGCCCGCGATCGGGGTCAGCCGCTCCCGCGTGCGCGACCGGATACGGGGGATCGAGCGCAGGAGCGCCCGGGTGTACGGATGCCGCGGGTCGTGGAAGATCGCGTCGACCGGCGCCTGCTCCACCACCCGGCCCAGGTACATCACCACCACGTCGGTGGCCATCTCCGCGACCACCCCCAGGTCGTGGGTGATCAGCATGATCGCCATCCCGTCTTCCTGCTGCAGTCGCCGCAGCAGATCGAGGATCTGGGTCTGGGTGGTCACGTCGAGCGCGGTCGTGGGCTCGTCCGCGATCAGGAGGGTCGGCTCGCAGGACAGGGCCATCGCGATCATGGCGCGCTGGCGCAGGCCGCCGCTCAGCTGATTGGAGAGCTGATCCACCCGTTCGCCGGGCGACGACACGCCGACCCGCCGCAGCATCTCGATCGCCCGATCGCGCGCGGCCTGCCGGCCGAGCGGCTGGTGCAGCCGGATCGCCTCGATGATCTGGCTCCCGACCGTGTGGACGGGGCTGAACGAGGACATCGGCTCCTGGAAGATCAGCGCGATCTCGGCACCCCGGATCGACCGCATCAGCGTCCCGTTGGGCTCGAGCTTGACCAGGTCCACCGTCTGCCCCGCTCCGTCGGCGCCGGCCGGTCGCTGGAAGTGGATCGCCCCCTCGACGATCCGGCCCGGCCGATCGACGATCCGCATGATCGATCGGGCCGTGATGCTCTTGCCGCACCCGCTCTCCCCCACGATCCCGAGGGTGGCCCCCGGCGCCATGTCGAAGCTCACCCCGTCCACCGCGCGCACGGTCCCCTCGTCCTGGGTGAAGTACGTCTTCAGATTGCGCACCGACAGCAGGGGCTCAGCGGCCATACGGATCCGCGGCGTCCCGGAGCCCGTCGCCCAGGAAGTTGAAGGCCATCACCGCGACGATCACCGGCACCGCGGGAAGCATGAGCCACGGGGAGATCGCCACCGTCTGGACGTTCTGGGCCTGCTGCAGGAGCACGCCCCAGCTGATCGCGGGGGGGCGCAGGCCCAGGCCCAGGAAGCTGAGCGCGGTCTCGCTGATGATCATCGCGGGCAGGGCCAGGGTGGTGGCCGCGATGATGTGGCTCATGAACGACGGCACCATGTGCACGAAGATCGTCCGCATCTGGCTGCATCCGACCAGCCGGGCCGAGACCACGAAGTCCTCCTCGCGCATCGCGAGGAAGCGGCCCCGCACCACCCGCGCGAGCTCTGTCCACCCGAGGAGGGAGATGATGATCGTGATGGCGAAGTAGACCTGCAGCACCGACCAGTCACGCGGGAGGGCCGCCGCGAGCCCCATCCAGAGCGGGATCGTCGGGATCGAGCGGAGGATCTCGATGATCCGCTGGATGATGGTGTCGGCCACGCCGCCGTAGAACCCGGACAGCCCCCCCAGGACCACCCCCAGGACCAGGCTCACCGTCACCCCGAACAACCCGATCGTGAGCGAGATGCGCGTGCCGTACATGAGCCGCGACCAGAGGTCCCGGCCCTGCACGTCGGTGCCGAGCAGGAACACCGCCGGCGCGGACCCGGGCCCGCCCTCCACCCCGATCAGGTGCCGGGTGGTCGGGATCAGGCCGAAGAGGCGGTACTCGAAGCCCTCCGCGAAGAACCGGAGCGGGATCTTCCGCTCCGGATCCGCCACGTAGACCCGCTTGAAGCTCTGCGGATCGCGCGCGCCCTTCACCCCGTACACGTGGGGGCCGAAGCGCCCTTCGTCGAACCAGTACACGCGCTGCGGGGGCATGAGCGAGCGCTGGGCCTCCGACGCGTTGGGGTCGGCGTAGGCGAGAAAGTCCGCGCCCAGGACGACCAGGTAGAACCCGATCACCACGAGCGCGCTCGCCACCGCCACCTTGTGCTTGCGGAACCGCCACCACATGAGCTGCCACTGCGAGGCGACGAAGACGCGCGGCTCGCGCGGATCGACCACCGCGCTCGGCCCGGGAAGGGGCGCGCTGGTGGGGTCGAGGGCCACCCCGGGCTCGGCCATCACGTCTCCTCGAGCCGGATCCGCGGATCGACCCAGACGAGCAAAATGTCCGAGACCAGCGTGCCGATCACGGTCATGACGCCGAGCAGGAGCACGATCGTCCCGGCCAGAAACATGTCCTGGGCGATGAGGGCCTTCAGGAGCAGGGGCCCGACGGTGGGCAACCCGAGGACCAGCGACACGATGATGCTGCCGGAGACGATGTAGGGCAGCGTGTAGCCGATCGTGCTCGCGAACGGGTTGAGGGCGACACGCACCGGGTACCTCAGGATCACCCGGGCCTCCGGCAGACCCTTCGAGCGCGCGGTCACCACGTAGGGCTTGCGCAGCTCGTCGAGCAGGTTGGCGCGCATGATGCGGATCTGCTGCGCGGTCCCGGCGAGGCCCAGGATCGCCGCCGGGATCGGCAGGTGCTTCATCAGGTCCCACGCCCGCGCCCCGCTCCACGGCGCGTCCTGGAACTCCGGCGAGAACAGCCCGCCGATGTGGGCGTTGAAGAACACGAATCCCAGGTACAGCAGCACCAGGGCCAGCAGGAAGTTGGGGACCGCGAGGCCGATGAATCCCACGAAGGTCGCCAGGTAGTCGCCCACCGAGTACTGGCGGACCGCGGAGTAGATGCCGATGGGCAGGGCCAGCACCCACGTGAGGAGCAACGCCGCCATCGAGACCACCACGGTCAGCCACAGGCGCTCCCCGATCACCTCGGTGACCGGGCGGCGCCACTCCATGGACATGCCGAAGTTGCCCTGCACGACCAGCCGCATCCACTTGAAGTACTGCACGTAGATCGGCTGGCCGAGGCCGTACTGGATCCGGAGATTCTGCGCCTCCTCGTCGGTGACCACGCTGCCCATCGACGCCATCTGGGCGATGTAGGAGGTGACGTAGTCCCCGGGCGGGAGCTGGATGATCGCGAAGGAGAGGACGGAGATCGCCCAGACGGTGAAGACGGCGAGGAGGGCGCGACGGCCGATGTATGCGAGCATGGCGGGCCCGGGTCACCGGCCCCGGCGGGCGGCAACCCGGGCGCCTCCCGGGTCTAGTTCTTGTAGAAGAACGTCGCCGGCCGTGAGATTCCCGGCGTCTTGCCGTCCGGGCTGTTGTACTGGCGCGACGGGATATTGCCCATGTTGTTCTTCACCACGCGCACGCCCATGGAGGCGGGGCCCATGCCGACCACCCCGATGATGTAGACCTCCTCGGCCGCGATCCTCCAGACGTCCTTGCCCAGCTGGATCCGCTCCTTCTCGGGCACGCCGAAGGCCTTCTTCCATTTCTCCATGAGCTCCTTCATCCGCGGCTCCGGCTCCTTGCCCTGCGCGCCCGCGGAGTGGAACCACTTGACGTAGAGCGGACCGGACGAGGCGACCGCGGCCAGCTCGAACGGAAAGACGTGGAGCGGGAACGTGAAGAGGTGCTCGCTGCCGTCGTTGTTCCAGGCCCCGAGCTGCTGCTCGTTGTTCGCGGTGCGCTGCAGGGCGAGGCTGCGCTCCACCTCCTGCACCTTCAAGTCGATGCCGATCTTCTTCCACTGGTCGCGAATCATCTCGGCGATCTGGGTGTACTGCACGAACTGGCCCCCGAGGGTCATGATCTCGATCCGCAGCCGGCCCTTGCCGTCGGCGCGCAGGCGGTACCCCTCGCCGTCCTTCTTGGCCAGCCCGATCTTGTCCAGCATCTCATTGGACTTCTTGACGTCGAGCGTGGACCACAGCTTCCGGTACTGCGGACCCGGGTTGTACTTGTTGTTGTCCGCGGGCACCACCGAGCCGGGGGTGCCGGTGCCGAGCCAGAACGTCTCATTGATCTGGTCGCGGTCGATGCCGAGCGACAGCGCGCGCCGGAAGTCGGCGGTATTGAACCACTTCCCGATCTCCGGATCGGCGTCGTAGTTCAGGTTGAACTTGATGATCAGGTCGCAGTAGTCGCCGGGGTCGAGATAGACCTTGTAGTTGCCCTTCTGCTGGTTCTCGAGGAAGACGGGGAGCTTGCCGAGATCGACGTGCCGCGACGCGTAGTCATATTCGCCCGCGATCGCGCGCAGGTTCAGCACCTCGAGATTCTCGGCCAGGGTCAGGACCACTCGATCGATGTAGGGCAGCTGATTGCCCGCGGTGTCCACGAAGACGCTGTAGGGGTTGCGCTCGAGCGTCCAGGTGGGCGTGTTGATCGGGGACACCGTCTTCCACGCCGACAGCACCGGAAGATCCGGGTTGACCGCCCAGTCGTTCCGGGCGAGGAACAGGCGCACCCAGCTGTCGAACTTCGCGTCCTTCACCTTCTTGTCGAGGTCCGCCGCGCTCACGTACTTCGGATGAAACTGCTTCAGGTAGTGCGCGGGCGCGAAGCCGCCCAGCGCGCGGTACCCCCACATCTGGCCCGCGAGGTCGGTGGAGCCCGCCAGCACGTCGGGGAACATGAAGTAGGGCTCGGCGAACTTGAATCGCACGGTGGAGGCGTCGACCTTCTCGACGGTGCCTTGCTTGCCGTTGATCGCCATGGCCGCCGAGGGAGTGGGGACGAGATCCTTGTTCCGGTAGATGTCCTCGAACCAGAACACGAAGTCGTCGGCGGTGAACGGCTTGCCGTCGCTCCACTTCATGCCGCGGCGCAAATGCAGGAGCCACGCGCGGCCGCCGTCCTGCATCTCGAGACCCTTGGCGAGGTTCGGGAGCACCTTGTCGCCGGTGTAGTCCCAGAACATCAGGTGGTCCGGCCCCGAGCAGCAGCGGAACCCGTTCCAGAAGTCGGCCGGGCCGGTGAAGCCGGCGCGCCACGTGCCGCCGTACTTGCCGATCTCCTTCAGCGGCTTGATCACGAGCGGGTCTTGCCCGATCCGCTCGGCGACGGGCGGTAGCTTGCCGGCCTTGACCAGCTCGGCGAGCTGCGGCGCCTCCTTGAAGGACTTGGGCCACTTCCCGGCGTCGGTGACGACCTCCGGTCCCTCCAGCTTGCCGATCAGGCTGCTCTTGCCCACCTGGGCGATGGCCCCCGCGGCTCCCAGCGCGACGAGGAGCCCCGCCAGGAGAGCCATCACGATTCGCGACCTGCGCTGACGTGTCCGCGGCGATTGCCCAAGGCCGGTCATACGCGTCCCCCTCTTGCGGCTGCTCTGCCGTTCGTGCCCGCGCTGACCGCGGCCCATTGCCCCGGCCCCGCCCCATCGACGTCGGTGTGGGGGGGATACTGCCCCGAGGAGCGCACCGGGTCAAGCAGATCCCGCTATACTGGCGGCGGCTCCACCGCCCGAGTCCACCCCGTACCGGAGAGACACCATGAAACCGATCATGCTGCTCGGCGTCGTCCTGATCGTACTGGGCGCGCTCGCCCTCGCCTACCAGGGCGTCACCTACACCACGCGCGAGAAGGTTATCGACCTGGGCCCGCTGAAGGCCTCGGTCGACAAGAAGAACACGATCCCGCTTCCGCCGGTGGTGGGCGGGCTGGCGGTGGCCGTGGGCATCGTCCTGGTCGTGGTCGGGAACCGGCGCGGCTAGCGCGGGGGCCGGCCCGCCGGGCCGCCTCGCGGCCCTAGCCGCGGGTCAGCCAGGAGTACTTGACGATGCACCAGAGCGCGCGCACCCCGTCGCGCCAGGTCCGACCGTGCGCGTCGTGTCACCGATTCACTCCCGCGCCCGCCGGGCCGGGTGCGGTCACGGCCCCGAGCATCGGCGCGATACTGCGACGCGGACGCGCGACCTGTCAAGAATCCGATGCGCGCCGGCCGACTTGGCTTATGCTACCGGCAGCTACGCGGCTGGCGCAGATGCCGGCCCACAATCCCGTCGAGGAGGACGCACCCATATGCCCGAGCACCAGCCGACTGCCATCACTCGCCGTCAGCTCTTGCAGGCCGGGGCCGCCCTGGCCGCCACCCCGCTGCTGGGTCGGATCGCGCCGGCCGCCGCCCAGACCCCCGTGAAGAGCACCAAGGTGCTCGATTTCATGACCGGGGCCGACGTCGCCAAGGCCGAGGCGGAGGGCGAGGTCGTCTACTACAGCCACGACGGCGAGGCCGGGATCGCCGCGCTGCTGGACGCCTTCCGCAAGGACTTCCCCAAGATCAAGACGAGCTACGTGCGGGCCCAGACCGGCGCGCTCTACGCCAAGGTGACCGCGGAGCGCTCGGCCGGCCGCTACGCGGTGGACGTGCTGCAGCTGTCGGACATCTCGCCCGCCATCGACTTCCAGAAGAAGGGCGGCTACGAGCAGTACGTCTCGCCCGAGCAGGCGTCCTACAAGGCGCCCTACCAGAGCACGCCGGGCGGCTACTTCACCTGGATGGGCGTCACCTTCGCGGGCATCTCGTACAACAAGTCCAAGGTGAAGCCCGAGCAGGCGCCGAAGACGTGGAAGGACATGCTCAATCCCATCCACAAGGACGGCATGAGCGCCAAGCTGTCCACCTCCGGCATGCAGCACATGCAGTGGTACATGCTGCGCAAGCTCTACGGCGCGGACTTCTGGCAGGAGTTCGGCAAGCTGCGGCCGCGTGGGTTCGACGCGCGGGCCCAGCTCTTCGACCGGCTCGCCAAGGGCGACGACCGCATCTGCGGGCTCGCGGAGTACGCGGGCTACACGCTCTTCAAGGAGAAGGGCGCGGACATCGAGTTCGTGGCGCCGCCGGACGGGCTCCCCGCCACCCCGGCCCTCATCGGGGTCGCCAACAAGGCACCCCATCCGGAGGCGGCCAAGCTCTTCCTGGACTGGGCCATCTCCAACCGCGGGCAGGCCGTGAACCAGACCCAGACCATCCTGCTCTACGGCTCGGTCAAGAACGACGCGCCCGCGATGGCAACGGGCAAGAAGCTCGCCGACTTCAAGCTGCTCTTCCCCACCGACTGGGTCGACTTCCAGGCCAGCCATTCCGTCTTCGTGAAGGAGTGGAACTCGCTGATGGGGCTCTAGAGGAGCCGCCGCGGTGGCGCGCCTCGTCAGCCTCGCGGTCGGGGGCGCCGCCGCGGTCCTCGTCCTCTACCCGATCTTCTTCCTGCTGCAGGCTTCCCTCAGCGTGGGCGACCCGCAGGCCCGCCCGCCCGAGGCCTACGGGCTCGAGAACTTCACGGACCTGCCGCGCTACCGCCACATCTTCGCCAACACCGTGACGGTGGCGGTGGCGGCCACCGTGATGGCCGTCCTCTTCGGCTTCGTCATGGGCTGGATCCTCTCCCGCACCAACGTCCCCGGACGCGCGGCGCTCGAGCAGCTCATGGCCCTCCCCTACTACGTGACGCCGCTCATGGGCGCGCTCGCGTGGAGCCTGATCGGCTCGCCCAGCGGCGGCTTCCTCAACCAGCTCTGGCGCGCGCTCGGCGGCGACGGCCACCTCATCGACATGACCACGCCCTACGGCATCGCCTGGGTCATGGCCCTCTTCGAGGGCTCGGTGGCCTTCGTCATGATCGGGGCGGTGATGAAGTCCATGGATCCCGCGCTCGAGGAGGCCTCCCAGGTGCTCGGGGCGGGGCGGCTGCGCACGATGCTGCGTATCACGCTCCCCCTCGTGCTGCCCGGCGTGCTCGGGGCGGCCATCTTCGTGTTCGCGGAGATGCTGGGCTCGTTCTCGGCCGCGCTGGTGCTGGGGCTGCCCAACCGGTTCTACGTGGTGACCACCGCCATGTACCAGCTCGTCTCCCAGTACCCCCCGCAGTTCCCGCGGGCCGCCGCCATGGGCGTCTCCCTCTTCGCGGTGATGTTCGCCATGGTCTACGTCTATCGGCGGGTGGTGAGCCGGGGCAACTACGTGACGATCACCGGCAAGGCCTTCCGCCCTCGCGTGATGAGCGTGGGCCGCCTGCGCTGGCCGCTCCTCGCGGTCTGCGCGGCCTATCTGGGCGTGGCGGTGGTCCTGCCCGTCCTCGCCCTGCTCTACGCCTCCATCCAGCGGCTCGCCACCGCCTTCCCCAAGGCCGGCAACTTCACGCTCGAGAACTACCGCACCGCGCTCTCGCTCGACGCGGTGCGGTCGGCGCTCTGGAACAGCCTGCTCCTCGGCGTGGGTACCGCCAGCCTCGGCGTGCTGATCATGGGCTTCCTCGCGTGGATGATCTACCGCTCCCGCCTGCCCGGCGTCGGCGTCATCGAGTACGTCCTCATGTTCCCGCAGGCGGTGCCGCGGCTGGTCTTCGCCTTCGGCATGCTCTGGGCCTGGCTGATCTTCCCGATCCCGGTCTACGGGACGCTCTGGCTCCTCCTGATCGCCTACCTCACCGTGTTCCTGCCCCTCGGCCTTCGCACGATCTCGGGGGTGATCCTCCAGATCGACCGCTCGCTCGAGGAGAGCGCCCAGATGTGCGGGGCCTCGTGGAGCTACCGCCTGCGCACCGTGACCATGCCGCTCCTGCGGCCCGGCCTCATCGCGGCCTGGCTGCTGCTCTTCATCGCGAGCGTGCGGGAGCTGGGCGCCTCGATCCTGCTCATGGGCCCCCAGTCCAAGGTCATCACGCCGGCCATCGTGGAGTCGTGGTTCTCCACCAGCACCGAGCTGACCGCGGCGATGGCGCTGCTGCAGACGCTGGCCGTCGCGATCGCGCTCGTCCTCCTCTTCACGGTGGCCCGTCGCGCCACCCAGCACCCGGGGGAGTAGGGTGAGCGCGCCGGTGGTGGGCTCCGGGCGCAAGGCGTCCATCGAGGTACGCGACCTCGTCGTCCGGTACGGCAAGGTCGCCGCGGTGCGGGGCGTCTCCTTCACCGTGGCGGCGGGCGAGCACCTCACCCTGCTGGGGCCGTCGGGCTGCGGCAAGACCACCACGCTGCGGGCCATCGCCGGGCTCGAGCAGCCCGAGTCGGGTGAGATCCGCATCGACGGCAGCCCGGTATTCTCGTCCTCTCCGCGCGTGCAGGTGCCGCCCGAGAAGCGCGGCCTCTCCATGGTCTTCCAGTCCTACGCGATCTGGCCGCACATGACCGTGTTCGACAACGTGGCCTACGGGCTCCGCGTCCGCAAGCTGCCCGCCGCCGAGATCGCGGACCGGGTGCGCGGCGCGCTCGAGCTGGTGCAGATGGGCGAGCTGGCCGCGCGCAGCGCGTCGAAGCTCTCCGGCGGCCAGCAGCAGCGGGTGGCCCTGGCCCGCGCCTTCGTGTTCTCGCCCTCGGTGCTCCTCTTCGACGAGCCGCTCAGCAACCTCGACGCGAAGCTCCGCGCCGAGATGCGGCTCGAGATCAAGGAGCTGCAGCGCCGGCTCGACATCACCTCGGTGTACGTGACCCACGATCTCGAGGAGGCACTCGCGATCTCCGACCGCATCGTGGTCATGCGCGACGGGGTGATCGAGCAGATGGGCACGCCCAACGAGATCTACGACCTGCCCCGCAATACCTTCGTCGCCGACTTCGTGGGCTCGGCCAACCTGATCCGGGGCCGCCACCGGCCCGACCTCGAGCGCGACGGGCTGGTGGCGCTCGAGACCGCCGCCGGCGACATCGTCCACGGCACCGCCTTCGGGCGACGGGTGGGCGCGGAGGCGCTGCTCTCGATCCGGACCGTCCACGTGCGGCTCTCGCGCGCGCGTCCGGCGGGCGCCCTCAACGTCTGGCCCGCCACCGTGCGGCGCCGCGTATTCCAGGGCGACTTCACCCAGTACCACGTGGACTGGAGCGGCCGCGCCCTCGTGATCCGCGAGGTCGCGACCGACCCGGTGGCCGAGGGCGAGACCGTCTTCCTCGTCGTCGAGCCACGTCACTGCGTCCTCCTGGAGGACTAGCCATGGTCAAGGCGCTCTCGTACTTCCGTCGCCGTCCCGAGCTCACCGTCGAGGCCTTCCAGGACTACTGGCGGTCGAAGCATCCCGAGGTGGTGACCCGCCTGCCCGGGATCCGCGGCTACGTGCAGTCCCACACCCTGCCTTCCGGCTACCGGAAGGCCCGGCCGCTCTACGACGGTATCGCCGAGGTCTGGTTCGAGGACACCGCCGCGATGCGCGCCCTCGCGGGCACCCCCGCGATCGAGGCGGTCGAGGCCGACGAGGCGAAGTTCATCGACCGCTCGACCATGGGGCTCCTCATCGTCGTGGACCACGTCATCAAGAGCGCGCCGGCTCCGGCGGGCGGCGTCAAGAACGTCGAGTTCGTCACCCGCAGGCCCGGAATGGACGTGGACGCTTTCCAGCGCTACTGGCGAGAGACCCACGGCCCGCTCGCCGCCACCATCCCGGTGATCCGGCGCTACGTGCAGAGCCACGTGCGACGGTCGGCCTACGAGGGCGGTCGGCGTCCCGCATGGGACGGCGTGGCCATCACGTGGTTCGACGACACCGCCGCGATGCGCGCCTCCGCGGCCAGTCCCGAGTACACGCGCGTCCGGGCCGACGAGCCGAACTTCGTCGCGCCCGACCTGCCCTTCATCATCACCCGCGAGCACGTGATCGTCGCGCCCTGACCTCCTCGTCTTGACCCTTCCGTGAGCGTCGTCTATGCTCGCGCCACGATGCGGCTCCCCGGAAAAGTCGCGGTGATCACCGGCGGAGCCGCGGGCATCGGCTTCGCCTACGCCAAGCGCTTCATCGCCGAGGGCGCGCGGGTGGTGGTGGCGGACATCGCCGACCCGGCCGCCGCGGTGGACAAGCTCGACGCGGCCGGGCGCGCGCTCGGGGTGCGCACCGACGTGAGCGACGCGGCCTCCGTCCGCGCCATGGTCGAGGCCGCCCTGGCCCGCTTCGGCCGCATCGACGTGCTCGTCAACAACGCGGCGATCTTCGCCATCCTCAAGCCCCAGCCCTTCGAGGAGATCCCCGAGGCGGAGTGGGACCGGGTGATGGCGGTCAACGTCAAGGGCGTCTGGAACTGCGCGCGCGCGGTGGTCCCCGCGATGCGCGCGCAGGGCGGCGGGCGCATCGTCAACGTGGCCTCCGCGATCGTGGCCAAGGGCACCGCCATGCTCATGCACTACGTGACGTCGAAGGGCGCGGTGGTGGCGATGACCCGCGCGCTGGCCCGCGAGCTTGGGCCCGACCGGATCACCGTCAACGCGGTGGCGCCCGGCCTCATCCTGAGCGACACCGTGCAGGCCAACCCCGACATCACCGCCTTCCAGGCGGCCGCGGTGATGCAGGCGCGGTCGCTCCGGCGTGACGCGTTCCCCGACGACGTGGAGGGCACCGTGGTCTTCCTGGCCTCCGACGACAGCGCCTTCATGAGTGGCCAGACCCTCATCGTGGACGGCGGCTCGGTGTTCTCGACGCTCTAGGCCATGGCCTCCGTCCCGGTCATCGACCTGGGGCCGGCGCGCGCCGGGGCCCGCGTGGACCGCCTGGCCGTCGCTCGCTCGATCGACGCCGCCTGCCGCGAGATCGGCTTCTTCGCCATCACCGGCCACGGCATCCCCGATGCGCTCGTAGAGGACCTTCGCGGCCGGGCTCACGCCTTCTTCGCGCTGCCCCTCGCGGCCAAGCTCGCCGCGCGGCATCCCGTCCCCGGCACCAACCGCGGCTATCACCCGGTGGCCGGCGAGACGCTGGCCTCCGCGAACGACACCGCGGCGCCGCCGGATCTCAAGGAGTTCTTCCACGTGGGCCCGGTGGACGTCTCCGCCGACCCGTACTACACGAGCTTGCCGGGCCGGCGGCACTTCGAGCCGAACCTCTGGCCGGGCGCCCCGGCGGGTTTCGAAGCGGCCGCCACCGCGTACTACCGCGCGATGAGCGGGCTCATCGTCGCCCTCATGCGGCTGGCCGCCCTCGCCCTCGACGTGGACGAAGGCTTCTTCGACGACAAGGTGGATCGCTCCATCGGCACCATGCGGCTCAACTACTATCCGGCCCAGGCGCGGCCGCCCGAGCCCGGCCAGCTCCGGGCCAGCGCGCACACCGACTACGGTGGTTTCACGATCCTGAGCGGCGAGGACGTGCCCGGGGGCCTGCAGGTGCGCACGCGCGACGGCCGCTGGATCGAGGTCCCCACCTCGCCCACCACGTTCGTGGTGAACATCGGCGATCTGCTCATGCGCTGGACCAACGACCGCTGGCTCTCGAACCTGCACCGCGTGGTGAACCCGCCCGCGACCGGCGCTCCCGGCGCCGCGCGCCTGTCTATCGCCTTCTTCAACCATCCGAACTACGACGCCTTGATCGAGTGCCTGCCCTCGCAGGGCGCCGCGCGCTACGCCCCGGTCCTGGCGGGCGAGTACCGCGACGTGAAGTACGCCAAGACCGGATTCACCGCCGCCCGGGCCGGGTGAGCGCGACCCCGCTCTCGCCGAGGGGTGCGGTGGCGGTGGGCCTCGCGGTCAGCGCGATGGGGGCCCTCATCGTGCTCCTGGCCGTGGGCGTGATTCCGGGCGGCGACGCGTCCCTCGAGCGCCCCGCTGGGTCGTCGCGGCGGCAGGACTCTCGTTCGTGCTCGCGGGCGCCGCGATCATCGTGGGCTACGCGGTCGCGGGCGGCGCCGCCCCCGACGGCGACCTGCCGCCGGGCACGCCGCGCTGGGTGCGCGTCACCCAGTCCCTGCTCGGCCTCGGGATCATCGTCGCGCTCGCCGCGGTCGGCACCTGGGTCGCCTTCGGGCCGGGCCCGAGGGCCTTCAGCGTGACGCTCCCCTTCGTGGGCCGCGGCCCCGGCGACGAGACCGTCGGCCGGGGCGCCTTCGGCATCGGCGCGGTGCTGATGTGGATCTTCCTGGTCGTCTTCGTGGTGGTGAGCGTCCAGCGCATCCGTCGCAACCGGTAGCCGCGGGCGCTCAGCCCAGCATCCACATGCCCCCGTCCACGCTGATGGTTTGCCCGGTGACGTAGCCGGAATCGTCTCCGCAGAAGAAGAGCACCGCGCGGGCGATGTCCTCGGGGGTGCCGATACGGCGCAGCGCGATGGAATCCACCAGCCTCTGCTGGCCGGCCTCGCCCATCGCGTGCCACTGCCGCTCGGAAGCCGGGTTGGAGCGCACGAAGCCCGGCGCCACGCAGTTGACCCGGATGCCGTGCGCCCCCAGCTCGCGCGCGGTCTGCCGGGTGAAGCCGATGAGCCCCGCCTTGGCGCTGGCGTAGGCCTGGATACCGGTGAGGCTGTAGGAGCGGCCCGCGCCCGAGGAGATGTTGACGATCGCCCCGCGGCCGGCCCGCTTCATCGCGGGCGCCACCGCGCGGGTGCTGTGGAAGGCCCCGTCCAGGTTGATCGCGAAGATCACGCGCCAGTCGGCATCCGAGACCTCCTCGACCGGCTTGTTGACCTGGCCGGCCACGCCGCCGGCGGTGTTGACGAGCACGTCTATTCGACCGGTGTCTCGTTCCGACCGCGCCACGAACGCCGCGACCGCGTCGGCGTCGCGTACGTCGACCACCGCCGCGTGGGCCGGGCGGCCCCCGGCGGCCTCCACCGCCCGGCGGGTTTCCTCCAGCTCGGGCCCGAGTACGTCGCAGCCCCAGACCACCGCGCCCTCGCGCGCCAGGTTCACGCAGATGGCGCGCCCGATGCCGTTGGCGGCCCCGGTGACGATGGCGGTCCGGCCGTCGAGGCGCATCAGATCCGGCCGCGCAGCCGCGGATCGAGCGCGTCGCGCAGCCCGTCCCCGAGCAGATTGAAGCCGAGCACCGCGACGAGGATCGCCAGCCCCGGGATCGTCGCCACGTGCGGGGCCACCAGCAGCAGGTCGCGCCCGGTGGAGACCATGAGGCCCCACGACGGCGTCGGCGGCTGGACCCCGAGCCCGAGGAACGACAGCGCGGCCTCCACCAGGATGGCGTTCGCCATGAAGAGGGTGGAGTACACGATCACGGTGGGGAGCACGTTGCGCAGCACGTGGCGCGTCAGCACCCGCAGCGCGGTGGCGCCCAGGGCCCGCGCCGCGCTCACGTACTCCGTCTCGCGCGCCACCAGCACCGCGCCGCGCACCACCCGGATCACGGTGGGCGCCCCCCAGATGCCCACCGCGAGCGTGGTGTTGACCACCCCGGGCCCGAGCGCGGAGACCACCGCGATGGCGAGGAGGAGATACGGAAAGGCCAGCAGCACCTCGGTGGCCCGCATGACCAGCACGTCGGTCCAGCCGCCGAGGAAGCCGGCCAGGCAGCCGAGGGTGAGCCCGAGGGTGAGCGCCACCGCCACCGACAGCACGCTCACCACCAGCGCGACGCGGCTGCCGTAGATCACGCGCGAGAGGATGTCGCGCCCGAACTCGTCCGCGCCGAGGAGGAACTTGCCGCCGGGCTTCGCGCGCTTCTCGATCAGGCTCTGCTTCGCGGGATCGAAGGGGGCCAGCCACGGCGCGCCGAGGGCCGCGATCAGCAACAGGGCCACGATGGCCAGTCCCGCGACCGCGAGCCGATTGCGCCGGAACTGGCCCCAGGCGCTGAGCCGCCCGGTGTCGACGGCGGACATCGCGGGGCCCTCGAGCGCGCCCACCGCGGAGATGGCCATGCGCTAGCCCTGCCGGGACACCCGGGGATCGAGCGCCCCGTAGGCCAGGTCCACCGCGAGATTGATCAGGACGAAGGCCACCGCGAAGACCAGCACCGCCCCCTGCACCAGCACGTAGTCGCGCGCGAAGATGGCCTTCACGATGAGCCGCCCGAGCCCGGGCCACGCGAACACCGTCTCGGTCAGCACCGCGCCGCCCATGAGCTGGCCGGCCTGCAGCCCGAGCAGGGTCAGGATGGGGATGGCCGCGTTCCGCAGCGCGTGCTTGGAGACCACGAGCCGCTCCGCCACCCCCTTGGCCCGGGCGGTGCGCACGTAGTCCTCGCGGAGGACGTCCAGCACGCTCGAGCGCGTCATGCGCGCTACCATGGCCACCGACGGCAGGGCCAGTGTCACCGCGGGCAGCACGAGATGGGCGACGCTCCCGGTACCGCCCACCGGGAACCACGGCAACCAGAACGCGAACACCACGATGAGGACCAGGCCTGTCCAGAACACCGGCATGGAGAGCCCGAACAGCGAGCCGATGCGGGCCACCGCGTCGAAGAGCGAGGTGGGCCAGACCGCGGAGACGAGCCCGGCGAGCACGCCGACCACCGCGGCGATCACCAGCGCCGCCACCGTGAGCTCGA
This sequence comes from Candidatus Methylomirabilota bacterium, assembly GCA_035260865.1. Lineage (GTDB taxonomy): Bacteria > Methylomirabilota > Methylomirabilia > Rokubacteriales > CSP1-6 > CAMLFJ01. Next base: position 19,894 of record DATFUK010000120.1, read on the forward strand.
GGGTGGCGGGCCAGACGTCGCCCAGCTCGTCCACCACCGGGCGGTTCTGCTGGATGGAGCGCCCGAGGTCGCCCCGCGCCACGCGGCCCACGTACTCCACGTAGCGGACCACCATCGGCTTGTCGAGCCCGAGGTAGTCGCGAAGCTTCGCCACCGCCTCCGGAGTGGCGTGCTCGCCCAGCATCAGGGCCACCGCGTCGCCCGGGATCAGCTCCACGGTGAGCATGACCACGAAGACCACGCCCAGCAGCACCGGCACCGCCAGCATCAGGCGCCGGACCAGGAACGTCAGCATCGCGAGCAGGCTACTTGTCGAGCCAGACCTTCCCCAGCCAGAGGTTGTACTCCACCGGATGGATGGTGAAGCCCTTCACGTTGGCCTTGGTGGCCACGATCTCCTTGGTGGTGTAGACCGGGATCCACACCATCTCCTTGGCCAGGATGTCCTGCACCTCGAAGTAGAGCTTCTCGCGCTCCGACTGGTTCAGGCTACGCCGCGCCTGCTCCACGAGGGTGTCCACCCGGGCGTTCGCGTAGCGCGAGGTGTTCCAGCCGGTGGGCGGCACCTGCTTGCTGTGGAAGAGCGCGTACAGCGAGTAGTCCGCGTCCGCGTTCGAGGTCACCCAGCCCAGCGTGAACATGTGATGGTTGAACGTGCTGCCGCGCACCTGCTGGAATACCGCGGCCCACTCGAGCACCTGCACCTTCGCCTCGACCCCGACCTCCTTGAACATGGCCTGGATGGCCTCGGTGATCTCGCCATCCTTGGGATAGCGGCCGCGCGCGGCCAGCCAGGAGAGCGAGAGACGCTGGCCCCCCTTCTGCAAGATGCCGTCCGGTCCGGGCGTCCAGCCCGCCTGGGCGAGGAGCGCCTTGGCCTTCGCGCGGTCGAACGGGTACAGCTTCTCGAGCTGCATGTCCTTGTAGCCGAACACGCCCGGGGCCAGCACGCCCA
>DATFUK010000121.1:0-10307 GCA_035260865.1 Candidatus Methylomirabilota bacterium
CCGCGCCGATGACCAGGATGAGGAAGTACCAGGGGATGAAATCGGTGTCGAAGTTGACCCCGGGCAGGTGCGGGCGCCCGACCGGGTTCACTCCGTTCTCTCCGCCGGTCAGGTTCAGGCGCTCGACCGGGCGCCAGCCCCCGATGTCGATGGTGATGTCGCCCAGGTTGCGGATGGCGACCGGGATGATCTCGCCGAAGGCGAGCGTGATGATGGCCAGGTAGTCGCCGCGCACGCGCAGGGTCGGGGCCCCGATCACCACGCCCAGGCCGGCCGACACCAGCGCGGCGATCCAGATCACGACCCAGAAGCTCCACGCGTGCCCGTAGAGCGGGGAGCCGAGCACCGGGGAGTTCAGCAGGCCCATGGTGTAGGCGCCGATCGCGAAGAAGGCGGCGTAGCCCAGATCGAGGAGCCCCGCGTAACCGACCACGATGTTCAGCCCGAGGGCGAGCAGGACGTAGATCATCGCGTCGGTGACCGCGTGGACGGTCTGGGCGTGGAGCCAGCGATCGAGGAACGGGTAGGCGACCAGCGCGGTGACCAGCAGGGCCGCGGGCAGGGGACGGATGCGATCCGGGCCGGTCACGCCTTGTCCGGGACGCGCTCGCCCAAGAGGCCCTGGGGCCGGAAGACGAGGACCAGGATCAGGATCGCGAAGACCAGCGCGTTGGTCCAGCGAGCCGAGATGTACTGGTCGCTCCACGCGGAGAGGAAGCCGATCACGAGGCCCCCGAGCGCGGCGCCGGGCATGCTGCCGATGCCGCCCAGCACCGCCGCGGTGAAGGCGCGCAGGCCGGCCTGGTAGCCCATCCACCACATCCCGATGTTGTAGTAGAGCCCCTGGATGAGCCCGGCCGCGCCGGCGAGGGCGCCGCCGATGAAGAAGGTGAGGATGATCGTCTTCTCGACGTCGATCCCCATCGCGAGCGCGGTCTCCTTGTCCTGGGCGGTGGCCCGCATCGCCTTGCCCCAGCGGGTGCGGGTCACGAAGTACTGGAGCGCGATCATCAAGGGAATGGTGGTGACCAGCACCAGGATGTCCTTGGTGGTGATGAAGAGCAGCGACTCCACCCCCATCCAGTCGCGAAGAATGTCGACGGACGGGAACAGGTCCGGATAGGCGATGGGGGTGGGCCCCTTCCACATGAGGGCCAGGTTCTCCAGCATGAACGAGACGCCGATCGCGGTGATCAGGGGCGCGAGCCGGAACGCGTGACGGAGGGGCCGGTAGGCGACACGGTCGATGGCCACGTTGATCGCGCCGGTGGTCAGCATGGTGGCGAGGAACACCAGCGGCAGCACGGCCACCAGCTGCCAGCCGTGCAGGGTGGTGGTCATGCCGAGCAGGGCGAAGTAGCTGAGCGAGATGAACAGGCCCAGCATGAAGACATCACCGTGGGCGAAGTTGATGAGGCCGATGATCCCGTAGACCATCGTGTAGCCGAGCGCGATGAGGGCGAAGACGGCTCCGCGGGTGACCCCGTTGACCGTCTGCTGGATCAGGACCTCATGCCAGTCCAAGGACTTGTTCTAGCTGGGGGGGAGCGACGCCGCTCCTCCCCCAGGCCCCCCCACCTCACTCATCACGCCGGCGCCGGCGATATCCGCTACTCGAGGATCGACTCGAACTGGAACTTGCAGCCGATCGGAGTGTCGGCCTTCACGACCTTGAAGCCCGACATCGTGTCGTAGTCGACGTCGCCGTTGGCGTCGAAGCTCCACTTGCCGTTGATGCCCTCGAAGTTCTTGGTGGTGGCCATCGCCTTGCGGAGCGCCTCGCGCTTCTCGGTCGGATCCTTGCCCTTCTCGATCGCCGCGGCCGCCCGCTTGATCGAGTCGATCGCGACCCGGCCCGCTTCGGCCGCGTAGAGGGCGTAGGAGGTGGGCTCCTTCCCGAACTTCTTCTTGTACTCGTCGTAGGTCTTGGCCCCCACGCCCTTCATCTTCTCGAACGGGAGCCCCGCGAAGGTCACCCGCATCTCGGTGGCCATCGCCACCTCGCACGTCGCGCCCTTGAGCAGCTCCTCCTCGAGGAGCCCGTCGGGGCCCATGAAGCGTACGCGCGGGGCCACCAGGCCGACCTCCTTCATCTGGCGGATGATGACCTGGGCGCCGGTCTCGATGACCCCGCCCATGTAGACGAGGTCGGCGCCGGAGGCGCGGACCTTGGTCAGGATCGGCTTCTGGTCGGGCTGCTTCCAGTCGATGCCCTCGTTGGCCACGACCGCGAGGCCGATCTTCTTGGCGGTGGCCTCGAAGACGTCGGCGATGCCCTTGCCGTAGAGCTCCTGGTCGTTGAGGATGAACACCTTCTTCACGCCCAGACGCTTGGCCCACTTGGCCGCGACCGCCCCCTGGATGTCGTCGGCGGGGATCGGCCGGAAGTAGTTGGCGAAGCCCATCGGCCGGTAGATCTCGGGCTCACCCGGCGCGGCGCCCTGCTTCTTGGTGAGGCCCGGGTAAGTGTTGGCCGGGGTGATCTGGGCCATGTGCGCCCGGTTGTTGATCGGGATCGAGACCTTCGCGGCGCCCGAGTTGTAGGTGCCGACGTACAGGATGGCGAGCGGGTCGGCCACCGCCTTGTTGGCGTTCTCGGCCTCGACCGCGCCGTCCCACTTGCCGGTCTGCGGAGAGGCGTCGTCGAGGTTGACGATCTCCAGGCAGAAGCCGGCCACCACGCCCCCGACCTCGGCGATGGCCATGTCCAGGCCGTTCTTCATGCCGGTGCCTTCCGGGATCATGGCGCCCTGCATCGGCCAGGACGTGTAGATGCGGAGCTTGCCCTTCGGGCACTGCTGGGCGGTCGCATCCATCTGGTTGGTGGCCACCAGGGCGAGCACCGCGCTCAAGAGGATTCCGAGCCTTGTCCATCCACGCATGACGTCCTCCTTCCTTCTGACTGCAACGTGAGCAACCACCGCCGATCGGCCCCGAGCTTGGCCGGATGCTGGAGACTGGCGCGTCGGCTGTCAAGGGGTTTCTTGGGCGACGTCCTGCGCTATCCTGTGGTCAACCCACGGAGGGGCGATATGTCGAAGCCGCGCGTCATCTACGAACCGAAGCCGGGCTCGCCGATCGCGGTCGATCGGGCGTTCTACGACCGTCTGGCCGGGGAGACCCGCTCCCGGACCCTCGTCGAGCAATTCGTGGTGCCGATGCGTTCGGGCCGCGCGTGGCCGGTTCACGCGGGGCAGCTCTTCCGCATCGTCGCGGTGGAGGGGCCGCAGGTCGCCGACTTCAATGCCTGGAGCCTCGGCAACCCGCGCGAGCGCTTCTGGGCCGCCCGGACCAAGCAGCTCCACCGTGCGCACGTCACCACTCACGACCGGCTGTGGTCCTGCCTGCCGTACCTCCGGCCGATGCTCACGATCACCAACGACACGATCCACTACGGGCGCGACGAGGACGGGGCGGGCTGCCACGATCTCCTCGGGACCCGCTGCGACCCGTACGTGCACAAGATGCTCAACGGCGAGGACTTCGACCTCTGCTGCCACTCGAACCTGGTGCGCGCGATCGCGCCCTACCGTCTCAATGAATTGGATGTCCACGACGTGCTGAACATCTTTCAGGTGACCGGGCTGACCGCGGACGACCGCTACTTCGTCAAGGCGAGCCCGGCGACCAAGGGGGACTTCATCGAGTTCTTCGCCGAGATCGACGTGCTCTGCGCGATCTCCACCTGTCCGCACGGGGATCTCTCGGTGCAGATGTGGGGCGCCGCCGCGGGCGATCCGCTCGCCACGTGTCGGTCGCTCGGGGTGGAGATCTGGCAGCCTGATCCGGCGCTACTCACGGGCTGGCGGTCGCCCACCCCCTCTGACTATCGTGGAGACCACGGCCTCGGACGCGGCTAGCGCGAGGAGGCGGACGGAGCGAGCCGATGGCGACGACGCAGATTCGCACGATCCCGGCGCGGCGCGGCGTCGCCGCGCGGGCGGCGAAGGGCCAGCGCATCAAGTTGATCAACACGCACGGAGCGCAGGTGGTAGACACCTGGGCATTCGGCGCGGGCGACGTGACCGAGTGGATGTCGATGGAGGCGAGCCGCGCGTGGTTCATGAAGCTGCGCGCCGCGCTCGGCGACACGTTTCTCACCAACCAGCGCCGGCCGATCCTGAGCCTGGTCGAGGATACGTCGGGCGGCGCCCACGACACGCTGATGGCGGCCTGCGATGCTCCGCGCTATCGGCTGCTCGGGGTCGAGGGCCATCACGACAACTGCCGGGACAACCTCCACGCCGGGCTCGCCGCGCTGGGCATTGCGGTCCCGGCCACCCCATCGCCGCTGAACCTCTTCATGAACATCCCGTGGACGCCGGACGGCGCGCTCGCGTGGGCGGAGCCGGTGTCCACGCCGGGCAGCTACGTGGTGCTACGGGCCGAGATGGACCTGGTGATCGCCTTCTCCGCGTGCCCGCAGGACATCCTGCCGATCAATGGCCGGACCGGGCACACCACCGAGGCGCACTTCAGCGTCGAGTAGCGGGCGTCACTCTTTCTCGGCGCCTCGCCGCGGGCGAGCCGGGTGAGGAAGCGGGCGATGTCGCGGGCCATGTCGTCGAACGATTCCTTCAGGTGGTCCTTGCCGTCGCCCCCGAACACGCCCATCTGGGCGACGCGCCGGTCCGCGGTCACGCTCACGGGCTGGTGGGCTTCACGGGCCGGCCAGCGCCTTCGCGAGCGCGGTCACCACGTGGTCCATGTGGTCGATGTAGTCGCTCGTGCCCGGCACCGCGCCGGGCGACTGGGGAATCACGACGAGCTTGGCGCCGGCCAGGCGGGCGACCGCCGCGGCCGTGTCGGGCGGGTACCAGCTCTCCAGCACGACGACGCGCGCGCCCTGCTCCTTCATCTGCCGGACGAGGCTCACGAGGTGCTGTGGGGTCGGGGGAACCCCCGGCCGGTCCTCGACCTGGCCGAGCTCGATGAGGCCGTACGCGCGGTAGAAGTAGGGCCAGCTGTCGTGGTAGCTGACCACCCGCGCGCCGCGGTACGGCGCCAGCGTCTCGCGCCAGCGCTGGAACCGGGCCTCCACGCGGGTGAGGAACTCGCGCCGATTCGCCTCGAGCCGCGCACCGAGATCGGGCCGGAGACGGGCGAGGCCCTGAACGATGGAGGCGCTGACCGTCGGCATCGTGCCGGGATCGAGGGTGAAGTGCGGGTTGCCCGACGGATGCACGTCGCCCACCGACCGGTCCACTCGGCCCGAGGGGATCTTGAGCAGCTCCAGGCCCTGGGAGGCCTCGATGACGCTCGTCGAGCCGCGGAGTAGGCGGGGGTTCCCGCTGCTCTCGACGACCGGATCGATCCAGGCGTCCTCCTCGAGGCCGTTGCGGACGAGGATCTCCGCGCGCTTGACGAGCAGGATCTGGCTGGGGCGGATCTCGAGATCGTGCGGATTCTGCCCGGGCCGGGTGGCCACCTCCACGCGGCCCAGGTCGCCGACGATCGCGCGGGTGATGGACCAGAGGTCGGGCAGGGTGGCCAGGACGCGCAGGGGCGGCTCGGCGGCCGGCTCGGGCGTTGGGAGCGCGAGGAGCAGGCCGCCGGCCAAGGCCACGGCGAACGCGAGGATAGCGCGGACCCGACGGAGCGGGCGCATCAGAAGCGCTCCGTCGGGTGCGCGCCCAGGATGAACGTGCCCTGGAGGAAGACCTCGTTGGCGACGCGCTCCACCGCGCCGGTGCCCTCGGTGTGCTTGTACTGCACCCGGAAACGCAGGAACTCCGACGGCTTGAATTGCAGGTACGGCGAGACGGCCCACTCGCGCCCGCGGTCGACCGCGAGCTCGGTCCAGTCGCCGCGCAGGCCGACCGCCCAGCGCCGGTTGAAGTCCCACTGCCCGTAGAGATAGCCACCCCATCGGTCGAAGCGGCGGTCCCGGGGGGGCGTGATGTCATCCCCTTCCGCCGTCACCGTGCGCATGGCGTAGAGCGCTTCGCCCGCGAGCGTGAAGAGGGGAAAGCCGGATCCGGGAGCCGCCCACTTGTACTTGGCTCCCAGGCCGAGGACGGTCGTGCGATGCGCGTCGGTGGCGATTCCGCTCGCGGCCGACAGGTCGATCTGCAGGCCGCCCTGCTCCTCGAGCTCGAAGAACGTCCGCCAGCGACCGATGACCAGAGGATCCCGCAGCGTCCCGCGCCCGAACGCCACCTCGTTGTCCCCATCGAAGACGCCGATGGAAAGCTCGTTGTAGACCGGCAGCGGCAGCACCCAGAAGGCCTCGATACCCTTCTCACCGTCGAGCTGCTCCTCGCCGAAGAACCGGCTCAGCACGTTCGGCCGATCGATCTGGGGCAGATCGTCCTGGTGCACCACGTTCAAGGTGCCGAAGCGGGGCCGCATGACGCCGAGCCGCGCGGTGGTGCCGAGCGGGAGGGCGAGCAGGGTCAAGTTGGCCTCGTCCACCTGGACCGTGACGCTCCGGTCGGAGGGCTCGCGGCCGGCGGGCTCCTCGCCCGCGGAGAGCCGAACCACCGCGCTGGCGTACGGGTCCACGCGGCCGAAGAGGCCCAGCTCGATCTCGCGCGGGAAGACGCGGTTCTCGCGGCCGGCGAAGGTGCCGTCGCGTCGTCGCTCCCGGGTCCGGGAGGTCAAGTCGGTGACGAAGTCTCCACTGACCCCGATGTCGAACAGCAGCGTGCGTCCAGGCTGGGCCAGGGCGAACGGCTGGCGGGGGCTCAGCATCTCGCGGAGCGACGGCTCGCCCGCGGTCGGGGTGGTCGCGGCGGCCGTGAGCGGCACGGCCTGGGCGGGAGCGGGAGCGGTGCTGGCCGGACCCGGACTGGGCGCCGGCCCCGCTTGTCGCTGGGTCTCGAGCTGCTCGAGGCGGTCGGTCAGCTCGCGCAGACGCTTCTCGTACTGCTCGCGGATCGAATCGAGCTGCCGGCGTACCGCGCCGAGCTCCTGGCGGACCGCGTCGACGTCCTGCGCGTGGGCGGGGCCCGACAGGGACGAGCCCAGCGACAGGAGAAGGAACGGGAGCGGCCACAAGCGGGCCGTGTGCATGCGCATGGATGCCCTCCGGGAGCGGAGCGTGAGCGGCCGAAGCGGTCCCTTGGGGCCGCCGGTTCACGAAGCGCGGGGGCGGTCAGGCCTGGGGCGGAGCGCGGGGTGTGTCGGGTGATGCCGGAGCGGCGGGTCGGGTGAACGCCGGCGCCACGTCGTGCTGCTCGCGCGCGGGATCGGCCGGACGCGTGTAGCGCGCGAGGGTGCCCGGCACCGCGACGGAGTGAACATCCTGCTGGAGTGGGCAGTCGGGACTGCAGAAGCCGGGAACGCTCCGGTCCTCATCGAGCGCGGGTGGGATGCCCGCGACGGTGAGGGCGAGCGCGACGAGCAGCAGGAGCGCAGCGCGGCCAAGAGGGTGCATCGGCCGGGCGATAGTGGGGGAAGAGCGGCTCCTGGTCAAGTGGACGGCTGACGCCGCGCGGCAAGCGGGACACTTGACGTTGGTCCGCGCGCTGCTCTAGGATGCCCCCGCGTTGTCCCGATGACGCGCGGCGTGCCCTCTCACTGACGAGAAGGAGTCTCGGCCATGAAGCCAAGAGCGATCGTAGCGGTGGGCGCGGCCCTGGTGGTCCTTGCCCTCGGTTCCTCGGCGTTCGCCCAGACCGACTGCAAAACTCTCATGCCGGCGTCGCCCTGGGGCCCGAACGACCAGACGGGCGCCACGAACCGTGTCACCCCGGCCGTGACGAAGGCCGCCGCCGCCGAGATCAAGGACGGCAAGGTCATCGCGATGTCCTATCCGTTGACCGACGGAATCCCGCTCTTCGGTAGCCGGTTCACCAAGACGATCCTGACCGCTACCACGCTCGCGCCCGGTGGGGCGCTCGGCGAGAACCAGCTGACGTACATGGAAGACACCTGGCTCAGCCAGAGCCACGTCGGCACGCACCTCGATGGCATGGGTCACATCGGCCGGAAGGATTGCTACTTCAACCAGACGCCGATGGGCAAGTTCATCACCCAGAACAACATGACCAAGCTCGGCCTCGAGCACCTGAAGCCGTTCGCGACCCGGGGCGTGATCGTGGACATGGTCAAGGTGTACCAGCAGGCGAACAAGTTCAAGGGCAACGCCGCCTGCAAGAAGGCGTGCCTCGAGAAGGGCACCGTCATCACCGCGGCCGACATCCAGGCCGGATTGAAGATGTACAACGTGACGCTGCGCGAAGGCGACATCGTGATCATCCACACCGGATGGGGCGATCTCTTCGAGCAGTTCCCGGCCCAGAACGCGATCTACAACTCGGGCGAGCCGGGAATCGGCAAGGACGCGGCGACGTGGCTCATCTCGCAGAAGATCGTCGCGGTGGGCAACGACACGTGGGGCGTCGAGGTCATCCCGGGGGAGAACCCCAAGGAAGCCTTCATCGTTCACAACATGCTGCTCACCGACAACGGTATCCACATCATCGAGAACGTCCGTACGGACCTGATGGCGGCGGAGGCGGCCGCGACGGGTCGGGCCACGTTCTTCTTCAGCATGACGGTGCCGAAGGGCGTGGGCATGACCGGCAACTTCGTCGGGATCGAGGGCATCCGCTAAGCCGGAGGCCGGTCGCGGTCTCGTGACGCATCGGGCGCCGGCGTCCTCTCCACGGGGGCGCCGGCGCTCGTGTCTCCGCCGCTGGGCGTCGAGCGCGGGCGCCCTGGTGGTCCTCGCGGCGGCCCTGTCGCCGGCGGCGGCTCAGCGCACCTACCTCGTCGCGTTCGCGAACCTCACGGAAGAGCCGGGGGTCACGCTGGAGGGGACCGGCTTCACCGGACGTGAGATCCGGGAGAGCTTCACGCTGGCCGCGCGGGCCTACCCGCTGGAGATGGTCTACTACGACAATCAACGCGACGACGCCCGTGCCCTCGCCAACGCGGAGGCGGCGATCGCCCGCAAGGTGGATCTCTACATCCAGTACCATCGGGGTGGCGCCAGCGTGGCGGTGGCCGAGAAGCTCAAGGCAGCCGGGATCAAGGTCCTCGCGGTGAATGCTCCCATCGCCGGTGTGCCGCTCTACACCGCGGACAATCTGGCGGCCGGGCGGGTCGCGGGGGAGGCTCTGGCCCAGTTCGCTCTCCGCGCGTGGCGGGGCCAGCCGATGGCGGCGGCGATCGTCGGGCCGGTATCCGCCGCCGAGGAGCGCGTGCCGGAGCGGGTCCAGGGCGTGACCCAGGCGCTCGGGCAGCGGCTGCCGGGCGTGCGGGTGACCGCGCTCGACACCAGGGGCAATCCGGCGCAGGTCGGGCCGCTCGTGGGTAAGTTCCTGGCCACCCACCCGACCGGCCGGCTGCTGCTGGCGGCGACGGACGACGCGACCGCGCTGGCGGTGAAGGCCGCGCTGGAGGCCGGCGGTCGCGTCCACGACAGCGTCATCGTGAGCCACGGGGTGGATCGGAGCATCCACGGCGGGATGAACGATCGGAGGGAGATCGATCCAAGCAACCGGGGCAGCATCCTGGTGGGATCGGTGGCGTTCTACCTCGACCGGTACGGCTACGAGGTGTTGCCGCTCGCGATGCGGATGCTGCGAGGAGAGGCGGTGCCTGCGCGGGTGACTACGCGGCACGTGCTGGTCACGGCGGCGAACGTCTTTAGCGAGTATCCACCCTACGACATGAACTGACGCGCGAACCTGCCGGTCAGCGGGGGCCCGCGGGTGCGGCGGCGAAGAGCCCTTCGGGACCCTCGCCGGTGGCGGTGGGCGCCACCGCGAACGTCACGTGACCGTGAGGGCTGACGCTCACCACCGGGTACAGCGTGAGCGTGGTGATGCGGTCGCCGCCGGGAAGAGCGTCGCCCACCGCGACGACCTGTCGGAGACCGCCGCCATCGGCGATCAGGATGGCCATCGGGCTCGAGCCGCCTTCGATTGAGGCGGCGAAGGCGATGGCGCCAAGAGGGCCGACCGTGGGCCAGAGACCGAAGTGCTCGATGGTGCCGCCCCCCGGCGCGGGGTCGCCCAGGCGCGACACGGCGCGCGCGCGCCCGTCCTCGACCGCGAAGATCGCCGCCGCGACCGGCGCGAACTTGAGCATGCCGTGGAACGCGACAACGCCGTCATCGTTCAGGCCAACGCGCTCGGAGAACTTTGCGAAGATGCCGCCGATCGGTGTGTCATCTCCGGCGCCCACCACCATCTGGATCCGCTCGCCGCTCGCCACGAAGACGCCCCCCGGCACCGCCTTGCCTTCGACCACCGCGGCGAAGGCCACCGCGCCGCGCGCGTTGATCACGGGAGGCCCGAACCCGGCGAAGAGGCCGCCGGCGGGTGCGGGGTCGCCCTGGGCGACGATCTTGCGCA
>DATFUK010000122.1:0-5872 GCA_035260865.1 Candidatus Methylomirabilota bacterium
GTGCTCATGGCCTCGCCCGCCGCGGCACCGCCTGGGGGAGATACGGTGGCCACCGTGCGCGCGGCACTCGAGCGGAGCCTGGCAATCGCGCGCGCCGCCGGGATTCCCGACGAGCGCATCCTGCTGGACCCGGGTATCGGCTTCTTCCGCGGCGCGGGCGTGGCCTGGCCCGAGTGGGACTGCCGGGTGCTGGCGGGGCTGCCCGCGCTGCACGCCCTCGGGCGGCCGCTCTACGTCGGCGTCTCCCGCAAGTCGTTCATCGGGGCGGTGGCGGGAGTCGACGATCCGGCGGCGCGCCTGCCCGGCTCGCTCGCCGCCGCCACCGCGGCGGTCCTGGGGGGCGCCCACGTCATCCGCACCCACGACGTGGCCGAGACGGTCCAGGCGGTGCGCGTGGCCCGGGCCGTCCGCGGCGCGGGCGGGAGCCGGTAGTCCGTCATGTGGCCCGCGCTGCAGACCTTCCGCCTCCGCGACGCGATCGACATCGTGGTGGTGGCGATCGTGCTCTACCGCGTCTTCGTGATGTTCAAGGAGACGCGCGCGATCCAGATGCTGCTGGGGCTGGCCGGCCTCATGGTGGCCTCGTTCGTGGCGCGCCAGTTCGATCTGTTCAGCACGAGCTGGCTGCTCGACAACTTCTGGTCCTTCTGGGTGCTCGCCCTGATCGTGCTCTTCCAGCCGGAGCTGCGCCGCGCCCTCACCCGGCTCGGCGAGAGCCGCCTCCTGCAGGGCATGGCCCTCGGGGCGCGCGAGGAGCGCGGTCACCTCATCGACGAGGTGATCAAGGCGGCCGACGCGCTGGCCAGCAAGCGGATCGGAGCCCTCATCGTGCTCGAGCGCAGCACCGGGCTGCGCAACTACGCGGAGCTCGGCGTGCCGCTCGACGCGATGGTCTCGGCGGATCTCCTCGTGAGCCTGTTCCTGCCGTATTCGCCGCTCCACGACGGCGCCGCCTTCATCCGCGGCGACCGGGTGGCCGCGGCCGGGTGCTTCCTGCCGCTGTCCCGCAACACCCAGCTCGGCCGGAACATGGGCACGCGCCACCGGGCCGGCCTGGGCCTCGCCGAGGAGACCGACGCGGTGGTGCTGATCGTCTCCGAGGAGGCCGGGCGCATCTCGCTCGCGGTGGACGGCCAGATGGAGTCCCCGCTCGACCTGGAGGCGCTCCGCCGCCGTCTGGCCGAGCTCTTTTCTCTGGAGGAGGCCCCGCTGCCCCGTCGCACCGCGTGGTGGGAGCCGGCCCGCGAGTGGCTCCGCAAATGAGCGTGCTCACGCGGCACTGGGAGCTCAAGCTGCTCGCCCTGGGCGTCTCGATGGTGCTCTGGGCCTTCGTCATGACCTCCGAGAAGTCGGACCTGATCATGGCGGCGCCGCTCGAGCTCGACAATATCCCGGCCGGTCTCGAGGTGAAGGGCGACCGGCCGGACAGCGTGGACGTGCAGCTGCACGGTCTGCGCGGAACGCTGTCGCGCCTCGGGAGCGACCGGGTGAAGGCGCGGCTCAACCTTGCAGGATCGAAAGCGGGTGAGGTGACGATGCGCGTGCTTCCCGAACAGATCACGGTGCCGGCCGGCATCACGGTGGTGCGGGTGAATCCCTCCCGCGTCCGCCTCGTCCTCGGATCCCCCCGCTCGTGACCCGCCTCTTCGGCACCGACGGCATCCGGGGCCTCGCCAACACGCCTCCCCTGACCACCGAGCTGGCGTTCCGCCTCGGGCGGCAGCTCGTCGCGACCCTGATCCAGCACGACCCCACCAAGAAGACCCGCCTGGTCGTCGGGCGGGACCCGCGGCTCTCCGGCCCCATGCTCGAGGGCGCGCTGGTCTCGGGGGCGCTCTCCGCGGGCGGCGACGTCTACGCGGTCGGCGTGCTGCCGACCCCCGCGATCGCGTTTCTCACCCGCCGCCTCGAGGCCCACGGCGGCGTGGTGCTGTCGGCCTCGCACAATCCCTTCGAGGACAACGGCATCAAGATCTTCTCGTCGGAGGGCTCGAAGTTCCCGGACGCCTGGGAAGAGGAGATCGAGGGCCGCCTGAACGGCCCCGACACCGCGCCGTGGCCCACCGGCGTGGACATCGGCCGGCTCGTCGTCCACGAGGCGGCCGAGGCCGACTACATCGCGCACGCGCGCGCGGCGTGCCCGCACGACCTGCGCGACGTGCGCGTCGTGCTGGATTGCGCGCACGGCGCGACGTACCGGGTGGCGCCCGAGATCTTCCGCCGTCTGGGGGCCGACGTGCGGGTGCTGAACGCGAGCCCCGACGGCCAGAACATCAACCGCGGGGTGGGGGCCATGCATCCGGAGGGGCTGCAGAAGGAGGTCCTGCGCTCGGGGGCCCAGCTCGGGCTCGCCTTTGACGGGGACGGGGACCGGCTCATCTCGGTGGACGAAGCGGGCCAGATCCGAGACGGCGACTACGCGCTGGCCATCTGCGGGCGGCATCTCGCGGCGCGCGGGCAGCTCAAGGGGGGCATGGTGGTCACCACCGTGATGGCCAACCTCGCGCTCGATCGGACGCTGACCAAGGCCGGCATCGGGCTCGCCAAGGTCGCGGTCGGAGACCGGTACGTGCTCGAGGAGATGCTGCGCATCGGCGCCAACCTCGGCGGCGAGCAGTCCGGTCACCTGCTCTTCCTCGATCACGCCACCACCGGGGATGGCATCGTCTCCGCGCTGCAGCTCATCGGGGTGATGCGGGAGAGCGGCGCCTCGCTGGGCGAGCTGGCCCAGTGCCTCGTGAAGTTCCCCCAGGTGCTCGTCAACGTGCGGGTCAAGAGCAAGCCGCCGGTCGGCTCGATTCCCGATCTCCCGGAGCGGGTACAGGTGCTCGAGGCGGAGATGAACGGAGCGGGGCGGATCCTGCTGCGCTACTCCGGCACCGAGTCGCTCCTGCGCGTGATGATCGAGGGCGAGGAGCAGGCGCGCATCGAGCATATGGCTGAGGAGCTCGCGGGCATCGTCCGCCGGGCCATCGGGGCATGAGCCGCGTGCTGGGCATCGGGGTGGACCTCACCCAGATGCCCCGGATGCGGCGCGTGGTGGCCCGCTGGGACGAGCGCTTCCTGCAGCGCGTGTTCACCGAGGCGGAGATCGCCTACTGCCGCCGCCGCCGCGATCCCATCCCGCACTTCGCGGCCCGCTTCGCGGCCAAGGAGGCGACGCTCAAGGCGCTCGGCACGGGGCTCCGCATGGGCGTGAACTGGCGCGAGCTCGAGGTGCGCCGCGAGCGCGGGCAGGCACCCACCATGACGCTCCACGGCAGGAGCCGCGCCATCGCCCTCGCGAAGGGCGGCCGGGAGGTGCTGCTCTCGCTTACCCACGACGGCGAGTACGCGATGGCGCAGGCGATGCTGATCGGCGACGGCGCTGATGACGAGGCGAGGCCCCGGTAGTCTCGTGGTCGGTCTCGCCCTCCTCGTCCAGGGTTGCGCGGGGCTGATCACCGGGAAGGATTCGGCCGAGGCTCCCGCGCCCGCCACCCCGGCGCCCCGGCTCGCGATCCCGGGCGGCAGCGTGCAGGTCGAGAAGGGCCGGCCCGGCTTCGTCATCGCGGCCCCACACGGCACCTCCGACATCGCCACCGACGTGATGGGCCGCGCGCTCGCCAAGCTCACCGGCTTCGGCCTGGTCGTGGCCACCGGCTACGCCAATCTCGACGGCGAGGGCCGCCGCCTCAACGTCAACCGTCCGACCGAGAGCGCGCCGGGCGCCGCCGCGCGCCTCGAGGTGGAGACCGCGGCGGCCCGCGACGTCTACCAGGCCTATCGCCGTCAGGTGACCGAGGCGGCCCAGGGCACCGTGCGCTTCTACGTGGAGGTGCACGGCAACAACCGGCAGGAGAGCGCGGGCCGGATGGAGATCGCCACCGTCGGGATCAGCCGCGACGACGCCTGGCGGCTCAAGACCCTGCTCGAGATGATCCGCGACAGCCGCCTGCCGCTCGAGGGCGACGTGCCGCGTCTCGACGTGTGGGTGGAGTCGCAGGACCCGGTGATCTACACCGCGTCCGCGGCCAAGCAGGCGGGGATCCTGGGCCAGACCCCGCTCGCGCTCCACATCGAGCTGCCGCGAGTGGCCCGCACCACCCACCGCGAGGTCTACACGACGGTGCTCGCCGACTTCCTCATCCAGTCGGCGGCCCTGCTGCTCCCGCCGCCCCGCTGACGCCGTGCTGCCCGTCTTCACCGCCGCGGAGATGCGGGCGCTCGACGCGCGTGCCATCCGCGAGCTCGGTATCCCCGGCGCGCGCCTCATGGACCACGCGGGCACCGCGGCGGCCGCGCTCATCGCCCGGTGGCTCGCGCCGATCCGCGGCAAGCGGGTGGTCGTCGTGTGCGGCAAGGGCAACAACGGCGGCGACGGCTTCGTGGTGGCGCGCCGGCTCAAGGCCCGCGGGGCGGCGGTGCGCGCGCTCCTGGTGGGGCGGCGCGCCGAGGTGCGGGGTGACGCGGCGGACGCGCTCGGCCGCTGGCGCGGGCGCGTGGAGGAGATCGTCGAGCCGGCCGCGCTCGCGCGGGCGCTGGACGACGCCGACCTCATCGTGGACGCGCTGCTCGGCACCGGCGTGAGCGGCGCCGCGCGCGGCGCGGTAGTTGCGGCCATCGAGGCCGTCAACCGGGCCGGTGCGGTCGGCGTGCCGGTCGTCGCGCTCGATCTCCCGTCCGGTCTCGACGGAGACCGCGGCGCGCTGCTGGGCCCCACCGTGAGGGCCTGGCGCACCGTCACCTTCGCGGGGCTCAAGCGGAGCCTGCTGCTCGCCCCGGCGGCGGCGCAGGCCGGCACGGTCGAGATCGCCGACATCGGCGTGCCCGTCGAGGAGACGTGCCGGGGCATCACCACCTGGCGGCTCGAGGCCGCCGACGTGCGCCCGTGCTTCCCGCCGCGCGACCTGGACGCGCACAAGGGGCGCTTCGGCCATCTGCTGGTGGTCGCGGGCTCGCTCGGCAAGACCGGCGCCGCCGTGCTCGCGGGACGGGCCGCGCTCCGGAGCGGGGCCGGTCTCTGCACGATCGCCGCGCCCGCCTCCCAGCAGCCCATCGTCGCGGCTCAGGCGCCGGAGTACATGACGGAGGCGCTGCCCGAGACGGCCGGCCAGTGCCTGTCGCTCGAGGCGAAGGACCGGATCGTGGAGCTGGCCCACCGCATGGACGCGGTGGCCCTCGGGCCCGGGCTCTCACTCGATCCGGAGACGCAGGAGCTGGCGCGGGTGCTGGTGCGCGAGCTGCCGCGGCCGATGGTGGTGGACGCCGATGCGCTGAGTGCCCTCGCGGGCCATCTCGATCTGCTGCGCCAGGCCGCGGGCCCGCGCGCGCTCACTCCGCATCCCGGGGAGATGGCGCGCATGCTCGGCACCACCGTCGAGGCGGTCCAGGCCGAGCGCGTCGAGATGACCCGCGCCTTCGCGCGCGAGCACGGCGTGGCGATCGCGCTGAAGGGCGCCCACACCGTGATCGCCGGAGCGGACGGCCAGGTGGCGATCAATCCCACCGGCAATCCCGGCATGGCCAAGGGCGGCTCGGGCGACGTGCTCACCGGGATCGCCGGCGCGCTGCTCGCCCGGGAGATCGGTCCCGCGGCGGCCCTGCGCGCCGGCTGCTACGTGCACGGGCTCGCGGCCGATGTCGCGGTACGCGATCTCGGCGAGTACGGGATGCTGGCGAGCGACATCATCGAGCGTTTGCCCGCGGCGCTCCGCGCGCTGGCGGAGGGCACGGCGTGAGGGCGGCACGAACGCTGATCTCGCGCAGCCCCGCGGAGACGCAGGCCATCGGCGAGCAGCTCGGCGCGCGGCTCACCCCGGGGGCGGTGGTGGCCTGCACCGGCGAGCTGGGGGCGGGGAAGACCTGCTTCCTCCAGGGGCTCGCGCGGGGC
>DATFUK010000123.1:0-4489 GCA_035260865.1 Candidatus Methylomirabilota bacterium
CGAAGGACTCCTCGAACCCGGCCCCGACCTCGGGCGACGTCAGATCCTTGTCCGACGGCGCCACCACCAGCGATGAGCCGGGCACGATCCGGAGGATCTCCGCCATGCGCTGCCGTGCCTTCTGCATCGCGATGCTGCCCGCCGCCACGTGGCCCCGGCCCGGCACGCAGTAACCCGCGGCCGAGACGTCCGGGTCGAGCTCCGCGGCGGTCTGGCAGCTCCGGACGGTCTGCACGTCCACGACGAGATCCATCAGGTGCTCGATCGTCGGCTCGTGATCCTTGAGCCCCATCGCGTCCGCGCAGGCGAGCGCGAGCCCGAGCGTGAATTCGGCCTTGGCCAACCAGGCGTAGAGCTGATGCCAGAAGCACCAGGCGGCGATCGGGTCGGGCGAGGCCTCGGTGAGGAACACCCGGTCCCACGGGACCAGCACCTCCTCGAGCCACATCTGCCCGTCCAGCTCGTCGAAGCGGCTGCTGAGCGGGGCCAGGAACGGGTTCACGTGGCGGGCCGAGGTCTTCCGGCACACCACGGTGACGCCGGGGGCGTTGACCGGTACGACGAAGGTGGCCCGGTGCCCGTCGCGATCCACCCCGGAGTGCGCGCCGATGTACACGTCCTCGGCGTAGACCGGGCTCGTGTGCATCCCGACCTTGCCGCTCAGCACGAGGCCCGCCCCGGTCTCGCGGACCACGCGAAGCGCCGCCCGTTGATCGGCGTCCTCGCGGAGCCGGTAGCCGATGGTCGCGGCGCCCGCGGAGAAGGTCAGGAAGCGGCCGGTGCGGACGATCAGGTCCCGGTACGCGGCGGCCGCCGTGATCTGCTGCGGGGATACGTTCCGCTGCTGGACCACGTCGAGGATGCCGAGGGCGATCAGGTTCCCGTAGCCGGGCGTGTGGGTCATGTTGCCTGCGGTCAGGAAGATGGTCGCGGCGTAGCTCCGGCCCATCGCGCGCAGATCGGCCGAGGTCCTGGGCAGCGTGAACGCCCATGGCGGGCGGGCGCCACCACCGGCGGCCGGCGCGAGCAGGACATCCTGCCAGGCGGGGTCGTGGTGGCGGTCGTACCAGGCGACGTACTCGTCCACCATCGGCCGGGTGGCCGGATGGAGGGTCACGTCATCGATGAGCCCCTCGCCGATGACCCAGACCCGGCGTCCGTCGTGCAGGGCGTCACGGTACTCGCTGCCGGTTCTCACGCGCTGGTCCCCTCGCTTGCTCCGCTGCGCTGCCGGGCGGATATCCTATCCCAAGACCACGCGCTCGGCATGCCCGGGGCGCTCCGGCTTGACAGTCCCGCGCGCCCCCGGGTACTGTGCCGCCACCCACACTCCCCTGGAGGAGAGCCCATGAAGCGCTTCTCGACGATGCTCGCCGTGTCGCTGGCCGTCTCGATGGTGGTGGCCGCCTGCGCCTCCATGCAGACCGGAGGCCGGGACCTCGTGACGAAGGCCGTCTCCGCCCAGGGCGGTGCCGACGCCCTCGCCGCGGTCAAGACCATCTCCTACAAGGCGACGGTCCGGCAGTGGGAGCCCGAGCAGTCCGCCAAGGCGGGCGGCGAGATGCGCCTGACCGGCGACTCGACGGTGGTCACCGTCGTGGACGTGGCCACGGGCAGCACGCGCAGCGACTGGGTGCGTAACTTCCAGTACCCGGCCCCGCGCACCTTCACGTTCAGTGAGATCACGGCGCGCGAGGCCGGCTACGTGGCCGGCATCGACAGCAACGGCCGCACCAAGCAGAGCCGCGAGGCGAATCCGCCCGCGCATTCGATGTCGAGCCTCCGGCTTGCCACCGCCCAGCGCGAGCTGCTCGCCGCCTCGCCCCTGCTCGCGCTCGAGATGTCGAAGAGCCCGGACCGCGTCACCTCGGCCCCGAGCGTGACGGTGGGCGGCGTCTCGCATCCCGCGGTGGACTACCGGGTCGGCGGGCAAACCCTCACCGTCCTCTTCGACCCGGCCACCGGGCTGCCCGCCCGCGTGCGCGCCCTCGACTACGACAATATCTGGGGTGACGTGACCTGGGACCTGGTGCTCGCCGACTGGCAGACCGTCGGCACGACCCGCATCGCGACGTCCCGCAAGTACGAGCTGAACGGCCGCACCGTGATGGACGTGAAGCTCAGCGACGTCACGCTGAACACCCCCATCGCGGCGGACCGGCTCGCGATTCCCGCGCCCTTTCTCGCGACCGCGCGCCCGGCGGCGGCCGCCGGCGTGCCGTACCAGTGGGTCATCCGGCGGCAGTTCATCGGCACGTACCTCGACTCGGACCAGCCGAGCTACGACACGCAGAGCGCGCCCGGCCTGAAGCTGGAAGAGCTCGCCCCCGGCATCCAGCACGTGGTGGGTGGCTCGCACAATAGCCTGATCGTCGAGATGAAGGACCACCTGATCGTGTTCGACGCCCCGGTCTCGGACTGGCAGTCGACGTGGACGATCAGCGCGGCGCGTGGCAAGTACGTGCGCAAGCCGATCAAGTACCTCGTGCTCACGCACCACCACATGGACCACGCGGGCGGCATCCGGGCCTACGCCGACGCGGGGGCCACAATCGTCACCGGCCAGGGCACCGCCGCGCACTTCCGGCAGGTGCTCGCCGCACCCTTCACGCGCAACCCCGTGCTCAGCCAGAGCGACCTCACCCGCACCCCGATCGTCGAGGTGATGGGCAAGCACGTGCTGAGCGACGGG
Organism: Candidatus Methylomirabilota bacterium; assembly: GCA_035260865.1. Taxonomy (GTDB): domain Bacteria; phylum Methylomirabilota; class Methylomirabilia; order Rokubacteriales; family CSP1-6; genus CAMLFJ01. The sequence goes on from DATFUK010000123.1 coordinate 2,693, forward strand.
ACGCGCCAGGTCGAGCTGTACGTGCTCGACCCCAACCCGCACGCGGAGGGCCTGCTGATCGGCTACGTGCCCGACGTCAAGATCGGCTTCGTTACCGACATCTGGAGCCCGGGCGCCGGGCCACTGCCGGACAAGCTGAACCCGGCCCTGGCCTCCCTGGTCGCGGGCGTGAAGAAGGCCGGTATCACCCCGGCGAAGTTCGCGGGCGGGCACGGCGGCGCCGCGGACTACGCCCCGCTCGCCGCGCTGGAGGGCAAGTAGCGCTCGGGTTGGACAAGGCGCTCGCCGGCATTCGCGTCGTCGACCTGACGAACAACCAGGCGGGGCCGTCGTGCGGCCAGATGCTGGCCTGGCTGGGCGCCGACGTGATCAAGGTCGAGGAGCCGGGCAAGGGAGACGTGGCCCGGTACTCCCAGCGCGACCGGCCCGGCGAGGACGCGCTGTTCTTCCTGTCCTTCAACGCCAACAAGCGGAGCCTCACCCTCAACCTGAAGCACGCGCGCGGCCAGGAGGTCTTCCGCAACCTGCTCGGGAAGGCCGACGTGCTGCTGGAGAACTTCGGCCCCGGGGTGATCGAGCGCCTGGGCTTCGGCTACGACGCGGTCCACGCGCTCAATCCGCGCCTGGTCTACGCGAGCATCAAGGGCTTCGGCTCCTACGGGCCCTACCGCGACTACAAGGCCTACGAGCCGATCGCGCAGGCGATGGGCGGGGCCATGAGCGTCACCGGGTTCCCGGACGGGCCGCCCACCTTCACGTGGCCCTCCATCGGCGACTCCGGCACCGGCATGCACTGCGTGATCGGCATCCTCGCCGCGCTCATGCAGCGGCACGCGAGCGGTCAGGGGCAGCAGGTCGAGGTGTCCATGCAGGACGCGGTGGTCAACCTCATCCGGGTGAGCCTGCGGGACCACCAGCGCTTCGGGAAGGTCATGGGGCGCACCGGCAACCAGCTCGGGGCGGGCGTGCCGGGCACCACGTACCGCTGCCACCCGGGCGGCCCCAACGACTACGTGTTCATCTTCGTGCAGCAGCAGATGTGGCACCCGCTGCTGCGCGCGATCGGGCGCGAGGACCTGATCGGCGACGCGCGCTACGAGACGCCGGACGCGCGCTGGCGGAACCGCGCCGAGGTGGACACCCTGGTGGAGAGTTGGACGTCCGAGCGCCCCAAGCACGACGTGATGAAGGTGCTGGGGGAGGCCGGCGTGCCCTGCGGAGCCTGCCTCGACACCGGGGAGGTGCTGACCGACCCGCACCTGCTCGCGCGGGAGATGATCGTCGAGGTCGAGCACCCGGTGCGCGGGCGGTACGTGACCGTCGGCAACCCGGTCAAGCTGTCCGCCTCGCCGACCACGATCGGGCCGTCGCCGCTGCTGGGCCAGCACCGCGAGGAGATCCTCGCCGAGCTGGGCTACACCGACGCGGACATCCGCGCGCTCGCCGCCGACGGCGCCATCTAGGCGCCCACCCTCAGATCAGGAAAGACAGGTTCGGCAGCGGCTCGGCCGCGTTGATCAGCACGACCTTCTTGAGACGCAGCCGCAGCGTGCCGTCCACGCGCCGCAGCCGGTGGGTGGCGCGCCCCACCCACCGGTGCATCTCGGGCTTGGCCTGCACGGCCAGCTCGGCCAGGATGAAGTTCGAGACCGCCACCAGCTCGCGGTCCGCCCCCGCCGCCACCTCCTCGGCGGTCACCTCGATATTCGAGATGAGCCGCCGCATCAGGGAGATGGGCTCCTGGCTGTAGCGATGCCCGGTCTGCAGCAGCTTGATGCGGGTCTCGAGGCGATTGCG
>DATFUK010000124.1:0-9197 GCA_035260865.1 Candidatus Methylomirabilota bacterium
CGCGGGCGGCGGCACCGCGTCGCGCAGCCAGCGCTGCCCGTCGTAGACCATGAACGGGGGCCGCTCGCCGCCGATGACGCTCACGTGACTGACGAGGCCCTCCTCCGGACCGAGCCAGAGGTGCAGCATGCAGGCGGGCGGCTCCATCACCACGGCCAGGCGCGGCTCGGCCGCGAGATCGAGCGCGAGCTGGTGCGCGGTCGCGGGACAGGTGGTGGCCACCGTGCCCCCGAACCGCCGCGTCATCGGGCGATGCACGTGCCCGCACAGCACCCCCTCCACCTGCGGATGGCGGGCGATCACCGTCGCGAGCTCCGCCTTCCCGTCGAGGCCCATCGCGTCCATCGCCCGCAGGCCGGTCACGAACGGCGGGTGGTGCATGAAGACCACGGTGGGCCGCTCGCTCCCCTCGCCCAGGCGCGCGTCGAGCCAGGCGAGCCGCTTGGCGCACAGGAGTCCGCCGGGCGCGCCGGGTACGTGTGTATCGAGCCCGATGAGGCGCACCGGCCAGTCCTCGACGGTGTAGTGCAGGAACCCGCCGTCCTGCGGCAGGTAGCCCCGGTCCGCGAAGGCCCGCGCCAGGGGCCCCCGCGCGTCGTGGTTGCCCGGGATCACGTAGAGCGGCATCGCGAGGCCGTCCAGGATCGCGCGCAGGCGCGCGTACTCCGCCGGCTCGCCGCGCTCCACCAGATCGCCGGTGGCCAGCACCACGTCCGGCCGGGGCGTGAGCGCGTTCAGATGGGCGACCGCGCGCTCCAGGTGCTCCACGGTGCGGAAGTACCGATCGTTGACGCTGCCGGGGGTGCTGACGTGCAGGTCGGTGATCTGGGCGATGAGCATGGCCAGATCATACATTGACAGCGCGGGCCGCTCCGGGCTAGAAGTATCGATATGATTCGCCGGGTGAAGCGCACCACCGACAAGACCCGGCTGGGGTCCCCGACGACGGGACGCCCAGCGGGATGGTGACGCGCGCCCGGCGACCGACCTAGACCACTCGAAGCCGTTCTCGAAGCCACGAGGCCCGCGACCACCACCCGGTGATCGCGGGCCTCGTGCGTTTCGGGGACCAGGGAGACCATGTCATGCGGAAGCGTGTCGCCGTCGTGGGAGCGACCGGCATCGCCGGCCAGCAGTTTCTCCTCGCCCTCGCCCAGCATCCCTGGTTCGAGATCGTGGTGCTGGCCGCCTCGGAGCGATCGGCGGGCAAGACCTACCGCGCCGCCCTGCGCGACCCCAAGAGCGGCGCCCGGCGGTGGTGGTGCCCGGAAGAGCCGCCGGCTCAGCTGCTCGACCTGCCCGTCGAGAATGCGGACGGCCTCGAGCTGGCCGGTGTCGATGTCGTGTTCAGCGCGATCGAGTCGGACGCGGCGCGGGAGCTGGAGGCGCGGTACGCGCAGAGCACCCCGGTGCTGAGTACCGCCTCCGCGTTCCGCTACGACGAGGACGTGCCGATCCTGGTGCCCGGCGTCAACCCGGAGCACGCCGCGCTGATCGACCGGCAGCGGCGGGCGCGCGGCTGGCGGGGGTTCGTCGCGCCGCTGCCCAACTGCACGACGATGGGCCTGGTGATGACGCTGCGGCCCCTGCAGGACAGCTTCGGTGTCCAGCGCGTGGTGATGACGTCCCTCCAGGGGATCTCGGGCGCGGGCCGCTCGCCGGGCGTGATCGCGCTCGACATCGTCGACAACGTGATCCCCTACATCCCGGGCGAGGAGGAGAAGGTCACGCGCGAGACCGGCAAGATCCTGGGCCGTCTGGATGGCTCGGGCCGCATCGAGCCCGCGCCGTTCCCGGTGAGCGCCACCTGCACGCGCGTCGCGGTGAGCGAAGGGCATACCGAGGCGGTCGCGGTATCGCTCGGCGCGGCCGCGACGCCCGCGGACGTGGCCGCCGCCTTCGGGGACTTCGGCCGGGCCCTCGCGCGGCTCGAGCTACCGTCGGCGCCCCACCGGCTGATCACCGTGCACGAGGATCCGTTCCGGCCGCAGCCGCGGCTCGATCGCGACGCGGACGGCGGCATGACCACCAGCGTCGGCCGTATCCGCGAGGACGCCGCGCTCGCGCACGGGGTCAAGTACGTGCTCGTGTCGCACAACACGCGGATGGGCGCGGCGAAGGGCGCGGTCCTGACCGCCGAGTGTCTGGCCCTCGGCGGCCACCTCTAGTTCTTGACTCGGTCCGGCCTTTCTCCCATAGTTTGTCGCGACGGGACCGATTCCATCGACGTGCATCCACCAGGAGGCGAGCCATGGCGGGGACGAACGCGCTGACGTACCAGGTCGTCGAGGGCTGGGAGCAGCTGCCCAAGGGCTACGAGCACCGCGACGTGGCGGGGGTGGCGGTGGACGCCGAGGACCGCGTCTTCCTCATCTGCCGCGGCGATCACCCGATCATGGTCTACGACCACAAGGGGAAGTTCCTCTCCTCGTGGGGCGAGGGCCAGTTCACCTACCGCACCCACGGGATCACCATCGGGCCGGACGGCAGCGTGTACTGCACCGACGACGGCAACCACACCGTGCGGAAATTCACTCCGCAGGGCAAGCTGCTGCTCACGCTCGGCACGATGGACAAGGCGTCGGACACCGGCTACGACGGCAAGGACACCATGACGGTGTCCCGTCCCGGCGGTGCTTTCAACCGGCCGACCAACCTCGCGGTGGGGCCCAAGGGCGATCTCTACATCTCTGACGGCTATGGCAACTGCCGCGTGCACCAGTTCTCCCCGGGCGGCGAGCTCAAGCGCTCGTGGGGCGTGCCCGGCAAGGGCCCCGGCCAGTTCATCCTCCCGCACGGCATCGCGGCCGCCGCGGACGGGCGCATCTTCGTCTGCGACCGGGAGAACGATCGCATCCAGATCTTCAGCCCCGACGGCGAGTACCTCGCGGAGTGGACCGACACCCAGCGCCCGACGCACCTCGTATTCGACCCGCAGGGCCGCGCCTACGTCTCCGAGCTGTGGTGGCACAAGGGCCAGACCTCGCAGCGGCACGGCCCCATCACCGACCCGCGGTACGGCCGCGTGAGCGTGTTCGACAAGGACGGCCGCCTGCTCACCCGCTGGGGCACGCCCGACCAGGCCGCGCCGGGCAGCTTCGCGGCGCCGCATGGCATCGCGGTGGACTCGAGCCGCAACATCTTCGTGGCCGAGGTCACCTGGACCTTCGCGGTCAGCCGTGGCCTCGTCGAGGCCGGCTGCCACACCTTCCAGAAGTTCGCGCTCTCCGCCTGAGGAGGCGCTGGTGCCGATGGATCATCCCGGCTTGCCGCGTGCCGAGGTGAGGGGAGCATGAGCTACGAGCCGAGCGACAAGATCGGCACGCTGACCGACGCGGAGCTGGCCGCGTTCCTGGCCGAGCCCTGGAACGGCCGCATCGCCACGATCACCCCCGAGGGCTGGCCCTACGTGGCCCCGGTCTGGTACGAGTTCGAGGGCGCCACGCGCAGCTTCCTGGTGGTCGGCCGCGAGCGTGCCCAGTGGATCGCCCACATCCGCACGAACCCGCGCGTGGCCTTCCACGTGGCCGACGACGAGCACGCCCATCACACGCGGGTGCAGGTGCAGGCCACCGCGCGCATCCTGGAAGGCCCGATCGCCCCCACCGCGAGTCCGACCCTGCTCGACCTGACGCATCGGCTCTCGCGGCGCTACCTGGGCCCGGACGGCCCGCGCTACGCCGAGAAGACCCTGGGCCGGCCCCGCGTGCTGGTGCGCCTCGAGCCGGAGAGCTGGACGTCCTGGACCGGCCAGGAGTGGCATCCGCGCTACCGCTGAGATGACGCGCGCGCTCCTCATGTTCGCGCGCGCGCTCGGGCGTCGCTGCCCCAACTGTGGCGCCCGCCCGGTGATCGCGCGGTGGATCCTCACGGTGCCGGCGTGCCCGCGGTGCCGGCTGCGGCTCGATCGGGGCGAGCCCGACTATTTCCTGGGCGCGATCGTGTTCAACATGGCCTTCGCGGAGGGCCTCTTCGCGGCGTCGCTGCTCTTGGTGCTGCTCTGCACCTGGCCGAACCCGCCGTGGGACGCACTCTACTACGGCGGCATCGTCGGGCTGATCGTGGCGCCGATCCTCTTCTACCCCTACTCGAAGCTCCTGTGGCTGGCCTTCGACCTGATCTTCCGCCCGCTGAGGCCGGAGGACTTCGAGCCGCCCGCCGCCGGTTAGAGCCGGCCGTCCTGCTCCACGCGCTTCCAGTAGGTATCCTTGTTGAGGATCTTGTCGCCGCGGAACTCGTAGATGTCGCAGCCCTGGTAGTTCAGACGCTCGCCGTCCGAGCCGGTCCCGACGACCATCCACACCGAGACCGCGCGATTGCCGGTCACGAAGTGGTCGATGTGGTCCCAGCGCATGTCGCGGATGACCTTGAAGCGGTCGGCCAGGACCTTCCCGATCGCCGCCTTGCCGTGGACGCGGCGGCCGCACGGCTCGGGGCCGCGGGCCATCAGGAACGTCGCGTCGTCCGCGAAGAAGCTCAGGATCCGGTCCACGTCGCGGCTGTTGAAGGCGGCGTTGATCTGCATGAGCAGCTCGATGCTGGGGCCGATGGCGGTCGAGGTGGTCGTCATGGGCCCGACTCTGCCCGCTCCGGCCCTTCTCGTCAAGACGAGTGGTATCATCCGCGCATGCCCCTGCCCGTCGACGGCCCGGTCACGCCCGGTGACCTGCTGACGCTGGAGGAGCTGGGGCACCTCCGGCGCACCTCGACGCCGCGCGGCGTCGGCCTCGTCCTGCACGCGTGGGGCGTCATCGCCGGCGCGGTCGCGCTGTACTTGCTGCGGCCGTCGGGGGTCACGCTGGCGGTGACCGTGCTCGTCATCGGCGCCCGCCAGCTCGGGCTCATGGTGCTCATGCACGAGACCGCCCACTGGCTGTTGTTCCGCGAGGGGCGCCTCAACACCTGGGTCGGAACATGGCTCTGCGCCGCGCCGCTGGGCGTCGACCTGAAGGCCTATCGGCGACGGCATCACCTGCACCACCGGCACACCCAGACGCCGGAGGATCCGGACCTGGCGCTCTCGGCGCCGCTGCCGGTCTCGCGCGGACGCCTGGCGCGGGCGCTCCTCGGTGACCTCGTCGGATGGACGGCGCTCACGCGGCTCGCCCACTGGCGCCCCGGAAGTGACGGCCTCGCCCTGACCTGGCGGCGGCTCCGGGCTCCCCTCATCGCCAACGCGACCCTGTGCGCCGTCCTCACCGCGCTCGGGGGTTGGCCGCTCTACCTGCTCATGTGGGTGCTGCCGTGGGCCACGTGGTTTCAGCTCGCCACGCGGATCCGGGATCTCGCCGAGCACGGGCTCGTGTTCGACGCCGCCGACCCGCTCCGCAACACCCGGACCATCGGCGCGGGATTCCTCGCGCGAGCCCTCGTCGCCCCCTACGGGGTGAACTATCACCTCGAGCATCACCTGCTCGTATTCGTGCCCTGCTGGAAGCTCCGCGAGGTCCAGGCGCTGTTGCTCGCCAAGGACCTGGGCGGGCGGATGGAGCGGGCGGCGAGCTACGCGGAGGTGCTCTCCCGCGTGACGACGGCGAAGGCCTGAATCCGGTCGACCGCTCAGTCGCGATACTCGCAGTAGCCGCTGACCAGCGAATAGGATCGCGACTCCTTCCACCAGCCGCCGGTGCGGGCGCACCGGGCCGCCAGCTCCTCCTGCGTGTAGGCCGGCGGCACCGGAACGCCCGAGCAGGCCGTCAGCACCAGCGTCCCGAGGAGCACGCCTAGCGCGGTTGTCACCAGGCTGCGCATATGAGGCACCATACTACTCGGACCACGGGCGGTCTCCCCTATTGTCCGGGGTCCAGCCCGGACGCTATGCTCCGTAGCTCAGACTCTATTCCCCTCGAGGAGCTAACCATGCGGATCGGGTTCGTGGGCCTGGGCACGATGGGTGGGCCGATGGCGAGACGGCTGGCCGCGCAGGGCCATCAGGTGACCGGCTACGACGTGGCGGCGGCCCGCGCCGCGCAGGCCCGCGAGGGCGGCGTCACCCTGGCCACGTCGCCGGCCGGCGCCGCGGAGCAGGCGGAGGCGGTGCTGTCGAGCCTGCCGGATCCCGCCGCGCTCCGGCACGCCTACCTGGGCGCCGACGGCGTGCTCAGCACCGTGAAGGCGGGCGCCGCGCTCCTGGACCTGAGCACGGTGGATCCGGATACCTGGCGCGAGATCGCGGCGGCGGCCAAGACCAGGGGCGCGGACTGCCTCGACGCGCCGGTGAGCGGCGGCCCGGCCGAGGCGGGCACCGGCAAGCTGGTCTTCCTGGTCGGCGGTGACGCCGCGGTCGTGGAGCGATGCCGCGCGCTGCTGATGACCCTCGGCACCGAGATCCACCACGTCGGCCCGCTCGGCTCGGGCCAGATCGTCAAGATCGTCAACAACGTGATGTCCATGGGCAACGTCGCGGTGGCCGCGGAGGCCATGGTGCTCGGGGTAAAGGCGGGGATGGATCCGCAGCGCCTCTTCGACATCCTGTCCACCAGCGGCGGGCGCTCGCACCATTTCCTCAAGCGCTTCCCCAACGTGCTCAAGGGGGACTTCACGCCCTACTTCGGCATCGGGCTCTCGCGCAAGGACGTCTCGCTCGCGCTCGCGATGGCCGCCAGGCTCGAGGTGCCGATGCTGGTGGCCTCCACGGTGCGCCAGGTCTACGAGGCCGCGCATGCCCAGGGCTTCGGCCAGCTCGACATGGCGGCGGTGACGAAGCTCTACGAGCACTGGACCGGCGTCACGGTCCGTGGAGACGGAGCCCGCGATGCTTAGCGCCGCCGACAACGAGCTGCTCACGCGGACCGGACCCGACACCCCGATGGGCGCGCTCTTTCGCCGCTTCTGGGTCCCCGCGCTCCTCTCCCAGGAGCTGCCGGAGCCGGATTGCCCGCCCGTCCGCGTGACGATCATGGGCGAGGAGCTGGTCGCATTCCGGGACACCGAGGGCCGGGTGGGGCTCGTCGATCCCCGCTGCCCGCACCGCGGGGCGAACCTGTTCTTCGGGCGCAACCAGGCGTGCGGGCTCCGCTGCGTGTACCACGGCTGGAAGTTCGACGTCACCGGGCGCTGCGTGGACCTGCCCACGCTGCCGGCGGACAGCACCTTCCGCGAGCGGGTGCGGATCACCGCGTATCCGGTCCGCGAGTGGGGCGATTTCGTCTGGGCCTACCTGGGGCCGTCCGGGGCCGTGCCCGAGCTCCCCGCGCTCGAGTTCGCGCTGGTGCCGCCCGCGCATCGCTTCGTGTCGAAGAAGCTGCAGCAGTGCAACTGGGCGCAGGCGGCCGAGGGCGGGCTCGACACCGCCCACTTCTCGTTCCTCCACATGCCCGTCACGTCGTCGGCCTCGGAGAGCGACGAGGTCATGAGCCGGTCCTCCGCGGACCGGGACCGGACGCGGTGGATGCGGGACGATCCGATGCCGGAGTTCCAGGTGGTCCCGCACGAGGCCGGGCTGGCCATCGGCGCATCGCGCCGGGCGGACGGCACCGGGCTGTACTGGCGCGTCAGCCAGTTCCTGATGCCCAACCACGGGCTCGCCCCCAACGCCTTCGCGGGTGAGAACTACCACGGGCAGACCTGGGTCCCCATCACCGACGAACGGTGCTGGGTGTATTGCTACACCTGGAACCCGGAGCGCCCCCTGACCGAGACCGAGCGCCAGCGGCTCCGCGCCGGGCAGAGCGTGCACGCGGCGGTGGACGAGCGGTGGGTGCCCCTGCGCAATCGCGACAACGACTACCTCATCGACCGCGTGGACCAGAAGCTTCGCACGTTCACCGGCATCCGGGGCATCTCCGAGCAGGACGCGTGCGTCCAGGACAGCCAGGGGTTCATCGCCGATCGCACCCGCGAGCATCTGGGACCGACCGACGCTGCGATCATCCAGTTCCGGCGGCTGATGCTGGGGGCCGCGCGCGACCTTCGCGCCGGGGTCGAGCCGCCGGCGGCGCGGACCGCCGCCGGCTACACCGTGCGCTCCGGCAGCGCCCTGGCCGACCGCAGCGTTCCCTTCGCGGACGTCATGGTCCGGCGCTTCGGCGACGCGGTCGGCCGCGTCGGCCGGGAGCCCGCCGACGCTCAGGCTTCGAGCGCGACGTACAGCTCGCCACCGTCCTCCTTGAGCCGGTAGCTGCGCAGGCCCTCCAGCGCTTCGCCCAGCGGCGCGCCGGTCTTGATGTCAAACTGCCACATGTGCTCGAGGCAGGTCAGGACCGAGCCGTCGTGGATCCCCTGCTCCAGCGGGATGGTCTCGTGCGGGCACAGCGCCTGGAAGGCCACGTAGGCGTCGCCAGTGTGGACGATCAGGATATTGGTGCCGCCCACCGAGAACTCCTTCATCCCGTTGGCGGGTACCTGGGCGGTGGGCCCCACGCGCTTCCACGCGGACTCGGGCACCGCCGCCGCAGCGGCCTGGCGGGCCTCGTAGGCGCGCTTGATCTCGGCCAGCTGAGCCTCGCTCACCTTGTTCGCGCCCGGCTTCCCGGGGTTGTAGCGCAGGCGCTCGACCGGGCGGCCGCCCACGATGTGGGAGGTGAAGATCTCCTCCAGGTCCGCTTCCTGGACCCCCGCGTACCACACGTCGTCCGGGTAGACGACGATCATCGGGCCCTGGCCGCACTGCGAGAAGCAGCCGGCCTTGTTGATGCGCACGTCGGTCGGCCGGCCGATCTGCTTCGATCGCTCCCGGAGGATCTTCACGAACTTCTCGGTGTCGCCCTGCTCCGGGCAGGTCTCGCCGCTCGTGCACACGAAGACGTGCTGCTCGTACTGGCCCATCGGCGCTCCTTTCGAGCCTAGCTGAACTTGTCGTACCGGATGTCGGCGGGCGTTAGTCTCGCCTCGCGCAGCAGCAAACGCAAGCTCGCGTCCACCATCGGGGGTGGCCCCGCCACGTAGGCGCGGACGCCGGCGAAGCGGCCGGCCATGCGCTCCCCCGCCACCGCGTGGACGAGACCGCGCGAAAACGCGAGCCCCGGATAGGCCGCGGACAGCGACGCGGGCACCTCCTCGTCGGAGAGCGCGATCGTGACGGTCAGCCGCGCCGGGTGACGCGCCTGCAGCGCCTGCAGCTCGTCGAGGAAGAAGCCGTCGCGCCCGGAGCGGACGCCGAAGAAGACGTGGCCGTCCCACCCCGCGAAGTGGTCGGCCTCGCTCGCGCGCTCGAGGATCGACATCATGCCCGCGATCCCGCTGCCGCCCGCGATGCA
>DATFUK010000125.1:0-7549 GCA_035260865.1 Candidatus Methylomirabilota bacterium
CCGAAGATCTTGACGGTCGCCACCTGGATCCAGAGCGCGAGCGGCGGTTTGTCCACCGAGACGAAGCCGGCCGGGTCGAACGAGTTATAGAAGAACGCGTGCCAGCCGCCCATCATGCTGCGCACCGCGGCCGCGTAGTACTCGTTATCGAACCCGTTCTGGTCGAGCCGCCAGAGCCGCAGCGCCGCGGCCAGCGCGAGCACGAGGACAAGCCCCACGCGCGGCCAGAGGCGGCCTGGCGCCGCGGCGACCCCCTCCGGGTCTGACGCCGTCACGCTAGAGTCCACGATCGCCTCGGAGGGTCGCGGGCAGGATCGGCAGAGCCGTGATCGCCACTCCGAGCGGCTTCATCGCGTCCGCCACCGCATTGGCGATGGCGGCCGGCGCGCCGATGGTACCCCCCTCGCCCATGCCCTTGTAGCCGCCCGGGGTGAGCGGCGACGGTGTTTCGAGGTGGCCCACCATGAAGAACGGCAGCATCCCGGCCACCGGCAGCGCGTAGTCCATCAGGGTGCCGGTCGCGAGCTGCCCGTTCTCCTCGTAGACGAGGCGCTCGCTGAGCGCCTCGCCGATGCCCTGGGCCACCGCCCCGTGGATCTGGCCCTCGACGATCATGGGGTTGATCACCGGCCCGCAATCCTCGACGACCGTGTACTCGCGCACCGTGACGCGACCCGTGTCGGGATCCACCTCGACGCCGGCCACGTGCACCGCGCCCGAGAAGGTCGGCCCCGGCGGATCGAAGGACTGGGTGGCCGCCAGCCCCGGCTCCATCCCCGGAGGCAGGGCATCTAGGGCTGAGGCGCGGCGCGCGACCTCGGCCACCGAGACACCGCGATCGGGCATGCCCCGCACGCTCACGTGCCCCTCGCGCAGGAGCAGGTCCGCGGGGCTCGCCTCGAGCAGGTCGCCCGCGATCGCCAGGAGCTTGCGCCGTACCGTGCCCGCAGCCGCGTCGGCCGCGCCGCTCTGGGCGATCGCGCCGCGGCTCGCGAAGGTGCCGGTGCCGCCGGGGGTGGTGTCGGTGTCGGGCTGCCGGACCGTCACCGCCTCGAGGGCCACGCCGAGCTGATCGGCAACGAGCTGCGCGGTGGTGGTCGCGTGCCCCTGACCCTGGGAGGGAAACGACACGTAGCAGGTGACGCGGCCGTCCGCCGCCATCTCGACCCTCGCCGCCTCGTGCCCCGGCACGTCCGCCATCCCGCGCCGGCGGTACGTCTCGGAGCCGACGCCCGTGTACTCCGTGTAGCACGCGAGGCCGATGCCCAGCAGCCGCCCCCGCGCGCGCCCCTCGTCGCGCTCGCGCACGAGCCGATCGTAGCCGGCCAGCGTGAGCGCCTGCTCGAGGGCCTTCGGGTAGTCGCCGCTATCGTAGACGAAGCCGGTGGCGGAGGTGAAGGGATAGGCCTCGCGGGGGATGAGATTGCGGCGGCGGATCTCGGCCGGGTCGAGGCCGAGCCGACCCGCGAGCAAATCCATCGTGCGCTCCATCACGAAGGCCCCCATCGTCATCCCCACGCCCCGATACGCGCCGAGCGGCGGCTTGGTGGTGGCGAGCGCGGTGAGGTGGAAGGCGTAGGCGGGCGTCCGGTAGGGCCCGGGCAGGATCGACGCGCTGCCCAGCGGCTCGAGCGCCGCGGTCAGCGGGTAGACGTGATACGCCCCCGCGTCCGACCAGAGTCGCGCGCGCAGCCCCAGCAGCACGCCGCCCGCGTCGGCGGCCGCCTCGATCTCCACGCGCCCTTCGCGGGCCTGGGCCGCCGCGGCCAGGTTCTCGCGCCGGGTCTCGATCCACTTGACCGGGCGCCCGGTGCGGCGGGCCAGGGCGGCCACCGCGAGATCCTCGGGCATCAGGTGCATCTTCTGTCCGAAGCCGCCGCCGGTGTCGGGCACGATCACCCGCACGCGCGCGTCCGGCAGGCCGAAGGCGCGGGCGACGCCGGTCCGGAAGACGTGCGGCACCTGGCTGCCCGTCCAGAGCGTGAGCGCGTCGCCCTCCCAGCGCGCGATCACCCCGCGCCCCTCGAGCGGCGCGGCCGAGCAGCGCGCGTGGGTGAACGTCTCGCGCAGCACGACCGCGGCGGCCGCGAAGGCGCGGTCCACGTCGCCCTGGCCGCCCCGGCTCTCGAAGAGGATGTTGGAGGCGTGCGCGGGATGCAGGCGCGCCGCGCGAGAATCGAGCGCGGTGTCCACGTCGGGCACCGCGGGCAATGGATCGTAGTCGACCTCGACGAGCGCGGTCCCGTCGACGGCGGCGTAGGCCGTGCTCGCGGCCACCACCGCCACCGCTTCGCCGACGAAGCGCACGCGGTCGGTGGGCAGCGCGGGCCAGACCGTCCCCGCGAAGCCGGGCGCCTCGAGGCGTGGCGCGAGCGGCGCCACCTGTCCATCGAGATCGCGGCCGGTCAGCACCAGCTCCACCCCGGCCGCCGCGCGGGCCGCCGTCGTGTCCACCGAGCGCAGGGCCGCGTGGGCGTGCGGGCTCCGCGCGAAGGCGGCGTGGAGCAGGCCGGGGAGCGGAATGTCGTCGAGATAGCACCCCTGCCCCGCGAGCAGGCGCGGATCCTCCACCCGCTTGACGTGCGCGCCCAGGTAGCGCGGCGGTGGGGCGCTCAGCGTCAGGGCCTCGCCACGCGGGGCAGCACCTCGTGGGCCAGCAGCTCGAGCTGCTCGATTCCCCAGTCGAGCGGGTTCAGCACGATGTATTCGCAGCCGCCGAGGTTGGCGACCTTGGCCCGGATCTTCTCGGCCAGCTCCTCCGCCTCGCCCAGGAGATAGAACTCCTTCCAGTAGGGGAGGTCCATGCCCGAGTACGTCTTGAAGTGCGGGATGGCGGTCTCCGGCTTCTCGCCCTTCTTGAGCACCCACACGAAGTTCGAGTAGACCTTGTGCATGTCACCGGGCTTGCGGCCGAACTCGCCCATGAAGCGCTGGATCTTCTCCCAGTCGCCCTTGACCATGTCCGCGGTCGCGGAGGAGTGCGGGACCCAAGTCTTGGCGTACTTGGCGATGCGCCGGAGCACCGGATCGATGTTGGTGACGGTCTGGCCGTAGACCTTCTCGAAGGGCTGGCTGCCGCCGCCGATCCAGATGGGCGGGTGGGGCTTCTGCACGGGCTTGGGGTCGATCGTCAGGTTGCGGAACTTGTAGTACTGGCCCTCGTAGGTGACGTTGTCCCCCGCCCAGAGCGCGGTCACCGCCTCCAGCATCTCGTCCATGCGCCGGCCGCGCTCCTTGTGCGGCACGCCCATGAGGGCGAACTCCTCCTCGTGCCAGCCCACCCCCGCGCCCAGGATGCTGCGCCCGCCCGAGAGGAGGTCGAGCGTGGCCCATTCCTTCGCGAAGTAGGCCGGGTTGCGGAGCGGCAGGACCAGTACCATGGTGCCGAGCTTGATGGTCCGGGTGACGCCGGCCAGCGCCGAGAGCAGGGCCACCGGCTCGAGCCAGGTGCACGCGTAGGCGGGCGGGGTCAGCAGGAGATGGTCGATGGAGACCGCGCAGTCGAAGCCCAGGTCCTCCGCCCGCCGCAGGTAGGCCCCCATCTCGGCGAGCGACGCGGTCTTGGGGCCCAGCGCGAAGCTCGGGAGGCGCAGGCCGAATTTCATACTGCCGGCGCCGATGCTACCGCCGGCGGGCGACCCACCGGAGCGACTCTTCTCTGAGCGCGTCGCCGCGACCTTCTGCGGGCTACGGTTTGGCCTCTTCGCCCCTCTGGGGCTCATCGGAGTCCGTCCTCTTTCTTGGCCTCGGCGACGGTGAGGCCGCCGACGCGGGGGTGAGGCCGCCCGCCGTCCGTGACGACGAGGGCCACCAGGATCTCGTTGGCGCGCGGTGCGTCGTTGACCCGCACCTCCATCGCGTCGAAGTGGGTGCGCACGAAGGCCGCGTCCTTGTAATGGAGCGGAACGTCGATGGTCGTGCCGGGCGCGCCCAGCTTCTTGGCGGACGGGATGATCGCCTTCCCGCCGTGCACGAGCGCGCGGAACGGCGCGCCGAGGGTCGGATGCAGGATGGCCGCGGCGTGCTCGTACTCGCCGTCCGTCCCCACGATGGCCGCCTTGCCGTAGGAGTGCACCGGCCCGCCCAGCGCCATCACCGCGCGGCGGCCGAGCAGGTCGCCCAGCTCCTCGCCGGTCTTGATCAGCTCCTGCAGGTCCTCGACGTAGCGCCCCGCGAACGGGTTCGCGATCACCGCGATCGCCGCGATCTTCCTCAGCGGCTTCTCCAGGCGCCGGCCGCCGTCCTCCTGGATCTCCTCGACCACCGTGAGCAGCTTCCGAACTTTCATACACGACCTCCTGCGGGCATCAGTGACCTCCCGCGGCGGGGCCCTGGCCCTTGACCACCTCCGCCGCCCGCGTGGCGGGCGGAGTGTTGCGGCTCCGCCCGATCTTGATCTGGCCGTCGATGAGAATCATGGATACGCCGAAGAGATCGCCGACCCGGAGCGCCTCGAGCGCGGTCCGGCCCTGCGAGCCGATGGGCGCATCGACGATGCAGACGTCGGCCTCCCGTCCCGGAGCGATCACCCCGACCGGCAGCTTGTAGACCCGCGCGGTATTGCCGGTGGCCATGCACACCGCCTCCTCGGGGGCGACGCCCCCGAGCGAGACCAGGTGCGCGAGCACCCGCAGGATACCGAGCGGCACCACCCCGGTGCCGGAAGGCGCGTCGAGGCCGATGATGATGCGATCGGTCGCCTTCGCCTCCTGGGCGCGCCGGAGCGCGTGGAGCGCCGCCTTGCCGTTGCCGCAGTGGACGATCTCGAGCGCCATCCGGGTGGCCACCAGCGCGTCGATCTCGCGCTCGCTCATCGCGGTGGTCCCCCCGTTGATGTGGCCGACCACGTCGGGATCCGCCTCGAGCACGACCTCACCCGAGATGGCGTTGGAGCCCGCGATCGACGGCCCGCCGGTGTGGATGGTGACGGTCATGCCGTGCTTCTTGGCCCACTTCACCATCGGCGCGGCGTCCTTGCCGGTCTTGACCGAGCCGAGCCCGATCTCGCCCACCAGCTTGACCCCGGCCCTCGCCATCTCCGCGAAGTCGTCCTCCACCATGCCCAGCTCCAGGATCGGGGCGCCCGCGTGCATCTTGACCCCGGCCGGCCGCGCGTTGGCGTAGGACTTGGCCGCCACGACGGCGAGCGCCTTCAGCCCCACGATGTCCTTGGGCCGCCCGGGCAGGTGCACCTCGCCGGCCGAGATCATGGTGGTGATGCCGCCGTTGAGGCCGGAGTCGATGAAGTCGATCGTCCGTTGCCGCGGGGTGAAGTCCCCGAAGACCGGATGGCAGTGCGAGTCGATGAGGCCCGGGACCACCGTGCTGCCCCGGGCGTCGATGACGGTATCGGCGTCGTCGTCGAGCCCCCGGCCGATCGCGACGATCTTGCCGTCCGCGATCGCGATCGAGTCGCCCTCGAGCAGGGGCTTCGCGATGTCCCCCGACACGATCTGTCCGATGTTCCTGATCAGCGTCTTCACGGACTCCTCCTGGTCGTCATACGGTCAGATACTTCCGCCGGACCGCCTCGTCGGCCATGAGCTGGCTCATCGGCCCATCGAAGCGGATCTCCCCCTTCTCGATGATGTAGGCCCGGTCGGCGAGCCGCGCCGCGAACTTGAGATTCTGCTCGGAGAGCAGGATCGTCAAGCCCTCCCGCTTGAGCGCGGCGATCTGGTCGCCGAGCGCCCGCACGATCACGGGGGCCAGGCCCTCCGACGGCTCGTCGAGCAGGAGTACGCGCGGGTTGCCCATCAGGGTGCGCGCCACCGTCAGCATCTGCTGCTCGCCACCCGAGAGGCTCCCGGCCCGCCGGCCCGACAGCTCCAGGAGCTTGGGGAAGAACTGGTAGACGCGCGCTTCGCTCCAGACGCCGCCGCCCTTGGCGCCCACCGTCAGGTTCTCCTCGACGGTGAGATCGGAGAAGATGCGCCGGTCCTCCGGCACGTACCCGACCCCGAATCGGCTGATCTCGTGGGTGGGACGCCGGGTGATCTCCTGCCCGTCGAAGCGGATGGCGCCGCCGGTCACCTCGACCAGGCCCACGATGGCCTTGAGCGTGGTCGACTTGCCCGCGCCGTTGCGCCCCAGCAGCGAGACCACCTCGCCCGGGCGCGCGGAGAGCGTCACGCCGTGGAGCACGCGCGAGAGACCGTAGCCGGCCTCCACGCCCTGCAGCTCGAGGGAATCCTTCAAAGCCCTTCATCCTCAACATGCCTGAAGGCATGTTGACCGTGGTCGAGATGGTCGGGGCACCCGTTCGCGGCCTGCATCACTCGTCCTCGCCGAGGTAGACGCGCTGGACCTGGGGGTCGGCGCGGACCGCGGCGGGGGCTCCGTCCGCGATCACGCGTCCCTGGTGGAGCACCATGATCCGGTCGGCGATGGCGAAGACCACGTCCATGTCGTGCTCGGTGAACAGCACGGTGAGCCCGCGCGCGCGGGCGATGCGCTGGGTGAGCGCCATGAGCGCCCCGCGCTCGGCGGGCGCCATGCCCGCGGTGGGCTCGTCGAGCAGGAGGACCTCGGGATCATTGGCGAGGGCGACCGCCAGCTCGAGCTTCTTGAGATCGCCGTAGGCGAGCACCGCGGCGACCCGCCCGGCCTGGTCGGCGAGGCCCACCTGCTCGAGCAGGGCGCGCGCCGCCTCGGTCTGCAGCGGCTGGGCCCGCTCCAGCAGCGCGTAGGTCTTGCCGAGGTGCGAGAGCCGCGCGACCTGCACGTTCTCGAGCGCGGTCAAGGTCCCGAAGGTGGCGGTGATCTGGAACGTGCGGCTCACCCCGCGCCGCGAGACCGCGTAGGGGGGCAGCCCGCTCAGTCGCTCGCCCTTGAGGAGGACCAGGCCCGCGTCGGCCCTGAGCTGGCCGGTGAGCATGTTGAAGAACGTGGTCTTGCCCGCGCCGTTGGGGCCGATCAGGGCGCGGATCTCCCCCTTCGGCATCGCGAGGTCCACGTCCCGGACCGCGCGCACGCCCCCGAACGCCTTGGACAGCCCGCGCGTCTCGAGCACCGGCACGCCCCCGAGCGCCGCGCTCACGACCGCCGCCCGTCGAGCATGCCCGCGACGCCCCGCGGGAACGCGAGCACCAGGACCAGCAAGATGGCGCCCAGCACGATCTGCCAGTAGTCGGTGTAGCGGGTGATCACGGTATCGAGCAGCTTGTAGACGGTGGCTCCGATGAGCGGGCCCGCCGGCGAGCCCACCCCGCCCAGCAGCACCATCACGAGCGGCTGCACCGACATGGGCGATTCGGTGTAGACCGGGAACACGCTGCCCTTGAGGAAGGCGTAGATGGCGCCGCCGAGCCCGGCCACGAAGCCGGCCACCACGAACGCGGTCCACTGCAGCGCGCGGATGTTCACCCCGACCGCCTCCGCGCGGCGCGCGTGGTCGCGCACCGCCCGCAGGGTGAGCCCGAAGGGCGAGGCGGTGACGAGCCGGAGCAGGAGCAGGCCCACGAGGGTGGCGGCGAGCGCCCAGTAGTAGTAGCGGCTCGGCGTGCCCAGCCAGCGGGCGGGCCAGACGCTCAGCATGCCGTTGTCCCCG
>DATFUK010000126.1:0-16996 GCA_035260865.1 Candidatus Methylomirabilota bacterium
TGACGGCCACCGTCGCCGGTTTGACGCCATCTGATGGAGTGGCCGACCGAACCTGGCCGGCGAGGAGGACCGACATGAATCTCAAGGTGGGGCGCACGAGGAAGCCGCCGCGCAGGCTGTACATCACGTGGCGGAACGAGAGGACCAGGAGCTCGTTCACCGTTCTCGGTCCTGACGACCGTGAGCACGCGGGCTAGAAGAAGGAGTAGTAGAGCGCGCCGGTCAAGGTGTCCTGGGCGTGCGAGGTCGGCGTCAGCCCGTGGTTCTGGAGGCTGAAGGCGCGGCGGTTGGCCTCGTCGTAACGGAACTCGAGACGCCCCACCAGGCCGCGCCAGATCTTGTACTCGACGGTGGCGGTCAGGCTCACCAGGTCGACGTTGTGGCCGGCGACGACCGTCTCGCTGCTCCGCACTGCCTGCGGGTCGCTGAAGTACTCGGCGCGGAAGACGGTGCGGAGGGCCTTCGTCCAGTCGTAGGCCACGTAGCCGGCGACGCCGCCCCAGCGAGAGTTGTTGTCCTTCCGCGTCCCCAGCGCGACCAGCGCGGGGTCGTTCTCCTCTCCCGCGAAGTCGAAGTTCGCGGCGAGGGTCAGCTTGTCGACGCCGGTGTAGAGGATGGTGGTGTCCACGATCCACCGGTTGTTGACCCCGCCGTGCATCTGACTGCGGTTCTGCTCGGGACCGACGTGGAAGCTGGTGGTGATCGAGAACTTGTCGGACGGAGTGAAGGCGACCTGCCCGATGGCCCGGAGATAGCCGTTGTTGTTGTCGGCGCCGTCCCACCCATTGGTGAAGCCCAGGGTCACCGTGAGCCACTTGAAGAATGGATAGCTGGCGAGCGCTCCGGTGTGAGTATAGGGCGTGCCGAGGGTGTAGAGGAAATCGCGGGAGAAGTTCAGGTTCTTCGGGCTCTCATAGCCCTCGTAGCCGATGAGGGTCGCCCACTTCCCGGCCTTGAGGGTGAGGCCGTTGCCCACCGGGACCAGGAAGGACGCGTAGGCTTCCGGCAGGTCGAACTTCTCGGTGTTCCTGAAGAAGGGCGGCTGGTCGTCGCGGTCGCGAAAGATCCCGAGAGAATGGTTCTTCTGGGAATCGAGGCCGGCGGTGATCACGACCCCGTAGCCCAGGCGATAGCGCTCCGATGGGTCCTTCTTCACGCTGAGCTCGGCGACGTTGAACGTGTAGCCGTTGTCGTGGTCGTAGAACCGCAGCTCGTTGACGTCGCCGCGGCCGGCCGTTCTCAGGTTCCACACGAAGCTGTTCTCGATATAGCTGTACAGCATCAGCTCCTCGAGGTAGGTCTTGGTCCCGCCCTCCGGAGTCGCGGGCCGGCCGAGCAGGTCGGCCACCGACTGCTGGGCACGGGCGGCGCCGGGAGCCACCAGGACGATCATCACGAGACAGCCGAGCAGCGTTGCACGTCGAGTCCTCATGGCCGGCCTACTTTTCGTCGAGCGCGAGGTTCAGCGTGAGGACGTTCACGCGGGCCTCGCCGAGAAAGCCCAGGAAGCGGCCCTCGGTGTGCCGCTCGACGAGGACCCGCACCGAATCCGGCGAGAGCTTGCGCTCCCTTGCCACTCGAGACACCTGGTAAAGGGCGGCCGCCGGGCTGATGTGCGGATCGAGCCCGCTTCCCGAGGCGGTCACCAGGTCCACCGGAACCGGAGCGGTGTTGGCCGGATCCGCCGCCCGCAGCGCCCCCACGCGACCTTGTACCGCCTTGATCAGATCCGGGTTCGTGGTGCTCAGGTTAGACCCGGACGAAGACGCGGCATTGTAGCCGAACGGGCTCGTCGCCGAGGGGCGACCCCAGAAGTACTTCGGCTCGTCGAAGGACTGCCCGATGAGAGCCGAGCCCACCACCTTCCCGTCCTTGACGATCAGGCTGCCGTTCGCTTGGAAGGGAAAGACGAGCTGGGCGATGCCGGTCACCAGCAGCGGGTAGGCGACGCCGGTGATCAACGTGAAGAGGATCAGGGACATCAGGGCCGGTCGCAGATGAGCAAGCATCGCGGCTCCTCCACTCACACGAGCTTCAGGGCGACCAGGATCATGTCGATGATCTTGATGCCCGGGAAGGGAATCAGAAGGCCTCCGACGCCGTAGATCCACAGATTACGCCGTAGCACGGCGGCCGCCCCGAGCGAGCGGTACCGCACGCCCTTCAGCGCGAGCGGAATCAAGGCGATGATGATGAGCGCGTTGAAGATGACCGCCGAGAGGATCGCGCTCTCGGGGGTGGCCAGCCCCATGATATTGAGTGCCCCCAGGGCCGGGTAGGTGGTGGCGAAGGCGGCCGGGATGATCGCGAAGTACTTGGCCACGTCGTTGGCGATGCTGAACGTGGTGAGCGAGCCCCGGGTCATCAGCATCTGCTTGCCGGTCTCCACCACCTCGAGCAGTTTCGTCGGGTTGGAGTCGAGATCGATCATGTTGCCGGCTTCCTTGGCGGCCTGGGTCCCGGTGTTCATCGCCACCGCCACGTCGGCCTGCGCGAGGGCCGGCGCATCATTGGTGCCGTCTCCGGTCATGGCCACCAGCCGGCCCTCCCCTTGCACGTCCCGGATGAGCTTGAGCTTGGCCTCCGGAGTGGCCTGGGCCAGGAAATCGTCAACCCCCGCCTCCGCGCTGATGGCGGCCGCGGTCAGCGGGTTGTCGCCGGTGATCATGATGGTCTTGATGCCCATTCGGCGGAGCTGAGCGAAGCGCTCGCGGATCCCGCCCTTGACGATGTCCTTGAGCTGGATGGAGCCGAGCACCTTGGCTCCGTCGCAGACCACGAGCGGCGTGGCGCCCGCCTTGGCGATCGTGTCCACGCTCTGGCGGACCTCAGGCGGAAAGGTACCGCCCAGATTCTTCACGTGAGCTTCGATGGCATCGGACGCCCCCTTGCGGACCTGTCGGCCGTTGAGGTTGACGCCGCTCATACGTGTCTGGGCGGTGAAGGCCACAAACGTGGCGCCGAGTTTCTCGATCTCGCGCTCGCGGATCTGGTACTTCTCCTTGGCGAGCACGACGATGCTGCGGCCCTCCGGAGTCTCGTCGGCCAGCGACGCCAGCTGGGCCGCGTCGGCCAGCGACGACTCGGTGACACCGCTGGCGGGGAAGAAGGCGGTGGCCTGGCGATTGCCCAGGGTGATCGTGCCGGTCTTGTCGAGGAGCAGGACGTCCACGTCCCCCGCAGCCTCGACGGCGCGGCCGGACATGGCGATGACGTTCTTCTGGATCATCCGGTCCATCCCCGCGATGCCGATGGCGGACAGCAGGGCGCCGATCGTGGTCGGGATCAAGCAGACCAGCAGGGCCACCAGCACGGTGACCGTGACCGGGCTTCCCTGCCCGGCCGCCGCGACGCTGTAGAGGGAGAACGGCAGCAACGTCGCGGTGGCGAGCAGGAAGACGATCGTCAGGGCCGCGAGCAGGATGTCCAGCGCGATCTCGTTGGGGGTCTTCTGCCGCTTCGCGCCTTCGACCAACGCGATCATCCGGTCCAGGAAGGCCTCACCCGGATTGGCGGTGACCTCCACGATGATCCAGTCTGAGAGCACCTGGGTGCCGCCGGTGACCGAACTGCGGTCTCCACCCGCTTCCCGGATGACGGGCGCGCTCTCGCCGGTGATGGCCGCCTCGTTGACCGAGGCGATGCCCACCACGACCGTCCCGTCGGCAGGGATGAAGTCGCTGGCCTCCACCAGCACCAGGTCCCCCTTGCGCAAGGCCGAGGCGGAGACCGCCTCGAATCGAGCCATCCGCTCCGGACGCGGCACCCGCTTGGCCTGCAGATCCCGGCGCGCCTTTCGCAGCGAGGCGGCCTGGGCCTTCCCTCGGCCTTCGGCCATCGCCTCGGCGAAGTTGGCGAAGAGCACCGTGAACCAGAGCCACACCGAGACCCAGAAGATGAACCAGGCGGGGGCCTCTCCCTTGCCGAACAACGCCTGGACCCACAGCAGGCTCGTGAGGATGGACCCGACGTACACCACGAACATGACCGGGTTCCGCACCTGTCGCCAGAAGGTCAGCTTGCGGAAGGAATCGACGATCGCCTGCTTGACGATGCCGGTGTCGAAGAGGGAATGAGCCCGTGCCGTCGCGCTAGCCATGTGTTAGCTCCTACTTCGCCGCGATCAAGGTGAGGTGCTCGACGATGGGCCCGAGAGCCAAGGCGGGCACGAACGTGAGCGCGCCGACGAGAACCACTACGCCGATGAGCAAGACCACGAACAGCGGCGTGTGGGTCGCGAGGGTCCCCGGGCCCGACGGCACGATCTTCTTCCGAGCCAGCGAACCCGCGATCGCCAGCACCGGCACCGCCAGCCAGTACCGGCCGAACAACATGGCCAGCCCGAGCGCGGTGTTGTAGAAGGGCGTGTTGGCGCTCAGCCCCGCGAAGGCGCTGCCGTTGTTGTTGGACGCCGAGGAGAAGGCGTAGAGGATCTCGCTGAAGCCGTGGATACCGGGGTTGAGAATGCCCGCCTTCCCCGCCGCGGTGACCACCCCGACCGAGGTGCCGATCAGCACGAGGGCGGGCGTGATCAGGATGACGAGGGACGACATCTTCATCTCGTAGGCCTCGATCTTCTTGCCGAGGTACTCGGGGGTGCGTCCTACCATGAGGCCCGCCACGAAGACCGCGACGATGGCGAACATGAGCATGCCGTAGAGCCCGGAGCCCACGCCTCCGTAGATGACCTCGCCAAGCTGGATCAGCCACATGGGCACCAGCCCGCCCATCGGAGTGAACGAGTCGTGCATCGAGTTGACGGAGCCGTTGGAGGCGGACGTGGTCGCGGTGGCCCAGAGGGCCGAGTTGGCGATCCCGAAGCGGATCTCCTTGCCTTCCATGTTGCCCCCGGACTGCAGCGCGCTCGCGGTGTGATCCACGCCTTGCTTGACTAGGACGGCCCCGTTCTGCTCGGCCACGTAGCAGACGCCGAGGAGCGCCACGAACAGGATGGTCATGGCCGCGAGCACGGCCCAGCCCTGACGCGTGTCCCCGACCATGACGCCGAAGGTGTGGCAGAGGGCCGCGCTGATGAGCAGGATCGACAGTAGCTCGAGGAAGTTGGAGAGCGGCGTCGCGTTCTCCAGGGGATGGGCGGAGTTGACGTTGAAGAAGCCGCCCCCGTTGGTCCCGAGCTGCTTGATCGCGATCTGGGAAGCGGCCGGGCCCACCGCGATGATCTGCTCGGTGAGCGTCGACTTCTTCATCTTGGGCTGACCCTTGTCGTCGAGCACGGCCTTGCCGTCCTTGTCGGTCTCCGGCTCCTCGTACTGGGTCGGCTGGACCACCGCGGCCTTGGCATACGGGCCGAATGTCTGGACGACACCCTGCGAGACCAGCACCAGGGCGAGCACGAACGACAGCGGGAGCAGGACGTAGAGTGTTCCCCGGGTCAGGTCGACCCAGAAGTTCCCGATGGTCTCGGACGAGCGCCGCGCGAAGCCGCGGATCAGCGCGACCAGGGTCGCCATGCCCGAAGCCGCCGACAGGAAGTTCTGCACCGTGAGGGCGAGCATCTGGGTCAGGTAGCTCATGGTGCTTTCACCGCCATACCCCTGCCAGTTCGTGTTGGTGGCGAAGCTGACCGCCGTGTTGAAGGAGGAATCGGGCGAGACCGCGCCCATGCCCTGCGGGTTGAACGGCAGGCCCCCCTGGAGACGCTGGAGCAAGTAGACGGCCAGCAGGCCGAGGAGGTTGAACGCGAGCATGGCGCCCGCATACGCCTTCCAGCCCATCTCCGCGTTCGGCCACACCCCAGCCACGCGATAGATGAGCCGCTCGACCCCGCCGAACACGCGATCCAGAACGAGGCGGCGCCCCTCGTAGACGCGCGCCATGTACGCGCCGAGCGGCTTGGCCAGGGCGAGCAGCACCACCACGTAGAAGACGAGCTGGAAGAGTCCGTTCGCAGTCATTGAAAGAGCTCCGGCTTCAGCAGGGCCAGCACCAAGTAGACCAGGAGTCCGAGAGACACCACCGCGCTGACCAGGTAGAGCAAGGGCATGGATACCTCCTCCTACAGCCGCTCACATAGCTTGACGAGCAGCCACGACAGCCAAAAAAACACGAGCGTCACGCCGAGGTACACAACGTCCGCCATCGCCGATCTCCTTCTCGTTGTCCGCACCGCCGTCGCCGCCAACCGATGAGGGCGGCTCAAATCTAGCCGCCGCGCGCGAAGGAACACCTCAAGACTGGGCCGCGCCGCATCAAGAACGCGTCAAGAGGCGCGTCCGGCCACGCACTCGCTACGACGCGACACCCCGCCCGCGCGTGGCGCGAGTCGCCGGTTCCCGCAAGAACCGGGAAGACGGCGGGCGCTTTTGACACTTTCTTGATGGGTCGCGGTATCTACTGGTGCGGTGGTTGAATCACGCGGTTCTTCCATCGTAGGCTGGCGCCTGGCGGATTGATGAGCACCGAGCGTCGCCCGGATCCCGACGAGTTACTGGCCCGCGTCAAGGAGGCTGAAACCCGCCAGGCGCGCGGCAAGCTCAAGATCTTCTTCGGCGCCGCCGCGGGAGTCGGAAAGACGTACGCCATGCTCGAGGCCGCCCGCGAGCAGCGCGCCCAGGCGGTGGACGTGGTGGTGGGCTGGGTCGAGTCTCACGGCCGCGCCGAGACGGAAGCGCTCCTGGGTGACCTCGAGATCCTGCCCCGGCGGGCCATGGCGTACCACGGCACCACGCTGGCCGAGTTCGATCTCGACGCGGGACTGACCCGCCGGCCCACCCTCATGCTGGTGGACGAGCTCGCCCACACCAACGCGCCCGGCTCGCGCCACGCCAAGCGATGGCAGGACGTGCTCGAGCTGCTGGAGGCGGGCATCCACGTCTACACCGCGATGAACGTGCAGCACGTCGAGAGCCTCAACGACGTGGTGGCGAAGATCACCGGGGTGGTCGTGCGCGAGACCGTGCCGGATTCCATCTTCGAGCACACCGACGAGGTGGAGCTGATCGACCTGCCCCCCGACGACCTGCTCCACCGCCTCCGGGACGGCAAGATCTACATTCCCGAACAGGCCCGCGAAGCGGCCGAGAACTTCTTCCGCAAGGGCAACCTGATCGCGCTACGCGAGCTGGCCCTGCGGGTGACCGCGCAGCACGTGGACGCGGAGATGCGCCACTACATGCGCGACCACGCGATCCACCAGACGTGGCCGGTGCGCGAGCGGCTGCTCGTCTGCATCGGGCCGAGCCCGTCCTCGATCCGCCTGGTGCGCGCGGCCAAGCGCATGGCGGAGGGGCTCGGGGCGGAGTGGATCGTGGCCTACGTCGAGACGCCCGGCCAGGCGCGCCTGGCGCAGGACGCGCGCGACCGCGTCGCCCAGACCATGCGGCTGGCCGATCAGCTCGGGGCCGAGACCCACACGATCACCGGGGCCCGCATGAGCGACGAGATCCTCGCCTTCGCGCGCGTCCGCAACGTGAGCAAGATCGTGGTCGGCAAGCCGGCGCGGCCGCTGTGGAAGCGCCTCGCGATGGGCTCGATCGTGGACACCCTCGTCCAGGGCAGCGGGGAGATCGACGTCTACGTGATCAGCGGCGATCGCGACGACTTGCGGCCGCTGCCCCCCCGCCCGTGGCGGCGGCAGACCCACTGGGGGCCCTACGGCGCGGCGGTCGCCTCGGTCGCGATCTCGACCGCGTTCGCCTGGGCGATGTTCCCGTACTTCGCGCTCTCCAACCTGATCATGGTCTATCTCCTCAGCGTGATCATCGTGGCCACCCGGTGGGGCCGCGGCGCCTCCCTGCTCGCGACGCTGCTGAGCGTGTCCGCCTTCGACTTCTTCTTCGTGCCGCCCTACTTCACCTTCGCGGTGACCGACACCCAGTACCTCGTCACCTTCGCGGTCATGCTGGTGGTGGCCCTCGTCATCAGCAGCCTCGCGGTGCGCATCCGCGCCCAGGCCGAATCGGCCCGGGAGCGCGAGCGTCGCATGGCCGCCCTGTACGCGATGAGCCGGGAGCTGGCCGGCACGCCCGGCGCCCGCGAGCTGCGGGAGGTCGCGGTGCGGCACATCGCGGAGGTGTTCCGGACCCGGGTCGTGGTGCTGCTGCCCCAGCCGGATGGGCGCCTGGCCCCGGCCGACGACGACGCCCAGTTCCCGATGGACGCCAGCGAGCTCGCGGTCGGCCAGTGGGTCCACGAGCACGGGCAGGTCGCCGGCCAGGGCACCGATACGCTCCCCGGGGCTTCCGGGCTCTACGTCCCGCTCACCGGCTCACGCGGCACCGTGGGGGTGCTCGGCCTCCGGCCGCAGGACCCGCGCCCGCTCCAGGCCCCGGAGCAGCTCCACCAGCTCGAGGCCTTCGCGAGCCAGACCGCGCTCGCCATCGAGCGGGCCCGGCTCGCCGAGGACGCGGAGCGGGCCCAGGTCCGCGCGGAGACCGAGCGGCTGCGCAACTCGCTCCTGAGCTCGGTCTCGCACGACCTCCGCACCCCGCTCGCCTCGATCACCGGGGCGGCCAGCACGCTCCTGGAGAACGAGGGGCACCTCGACGCGGGCACCCGCCGCGACCTGCTGGAGTCGCTCCACGAGGAGGCCGACCGGCTGAACCGGCTGGTCCAGAACCTCCTCGAGATGACGCGGCTCGAGTCGGGCGCGCTCCAGCTCCACACCGAGTGGCATCCCGTCGAGGAGGTCGTCGGCGCTGCGCTGGGCCGCTTCGGCAAGGCCCTCGCGCGGCGCGCGGTCACCACCCACGTGCCCTCCGAGCTGCCGCTCGTCCCGATGGACGACGTACTGGTCGAGCAGGTCCTGATCAACCTGCTCGACAACGTGCTCAAGTACACCCCGGCCGAGAGCCCGGTCGAGGTGACCGCGGAGGACGCGGGCGGCGCGGTGCTCATCGAGGTCGCCGATCGCGGGCCGGGCCTGCGGCCGGGCGAGGAGCGGCTCATCTTCGAGAAGTTCCACCGCGCCGAGGCCGCCCCGACCCAGCGCGGCGCCGGGCTCGGCCTCGCGATCTGCCAGGGCATCGTCAACGCGCACGGCGGGCGCATCTGGGCCGAGAATCGGCCGGGCGGCGGCGTCAGCGTCCGCTTCACGCTGCCGGTCAAGGAAGCGCCGCCGATCCTGAGCGAGCACGATGGCTGAGCCCGGCGCGAGTGCGTCCGCGCCGGCGCCCCCGCCGGTCGTCGTCCTGATCGAGGACGAGCCCCAGATCCGACGGTTCCTGCGCGCAACGCTGGGCGCCCACGGCTATCGCCTGCACGAGGCGACCTCGGGTGAGGACGGGCTGATCGAGGCGGCGAGCCGCCAGCCCGATGTCGTCATCCTGGATCTGGGCCTCCCCGACCTGGACGGCCTGGCCGTGATCCGGCGCCTGCGCGAGTGGAGCCGCGTGCCGATCATCGTGCTCTCCGCCCGGGGCCAGGAGCGCGACAAGGTCGCGGCGCTCGACGCCGGGGCCGACGACTACGTCAGCAAGCCCTTCGCGGTGGGCGAGCTGCTCGCCCGCCTGCGCGTCGCGCTCCGCCACGCGGCCGGCGGAGACTCCGGCGAGCCCACCTTCAAGGTGGGCGATCTCCTGGTCGATCAGGTCAAGCGGCAGGTCCTGCTCGACGGCAAGGACGTCCACCTGACCCCGATCGAGTACCGGCTGCTGACCACCCTGGTCAAGCATGCCGGCCGGGTCCTGAGCCAGCGGCACCTATTAAAGGAAGTGTGGGGGCCCGCCCATACCGACCAGGCCCACTACCTGCGCGTCTACATGGGAGCCCTCCGCCGCAAGCTCGAGCGCGACCCCGCCCGTCCCCGGTACCTGCTGACCGAGCCGGGGGTCGGCTACCGGCTGGCCGCCGAATAGGGTCAGATCCTCCCAAAACCTTGACAGGCCGGACTTAGTGTCTTAGTGTACTAGGACACTAACCCCTATACACACGGGCCGGCGATCCCACTGTCCTAGGACACTAGGCGGCCCCCATCAAGGAGGATGGCGATGAACACGCACCTGCACGAGCAGCTGGTCAAAGAGCGGTTGGACGAGGCCCGGGCGACGGCAGCCCACCTGGCCCTCCTCCGAAAGCTCCGGCCGGCGCGCCGGCCCGTGCGGGTCGCGGTCGGATTCGCGCTCATCAAGGTCGGGCACTGGGTGGCCGGGCGGGCGCCCAAGCCGGCCACCGGCCCGCGACGAGCGACGGCCTGAGGGGAGCCGCGGACGTGGCGCGCGAAGCCTCGCAGATCGCCCCGCCCTCGGGGCTCCGGGTCAACCGGAAGAGCGCGGTACCCGTCCACGTCCAGCTCCAGACCCAGATCCGGCACCTGATCAACACCGGGGCGCTCAAGCCCGGGATGCAGGTGCCGACGGTGCGCCAGCTCGCGGGCTTTCTCCGGATCAACCGCAACACGGCAGCGCGGGCGCTCGCGGACCTGTACCAGGACGGCTACCTGGAGAGCCACCAGGGCCGCGGGACGTTCGTGGTCGACCGGCCACCCGCCCACGAGGGCCGGGCGGCGCGTAGCCTCGAGCGGCTGGTGCAGGACACGCTCGACCGGGCCCGGCGCCTGGGCTTCACTCACGATGAGCTGACCGCCACCATCGCCGCGCAGGCCCCCGCGGTGCGGGCGGCGCGCCGGACCAAGGCGCGCGTGCTGCTCGTCGAGTGCAATCATCCCGAGCTCACCCGGTATCGTGAGCAGCTCGAGGAGGAGCTGCCGCTGGTGGTGGACCGGGTGCTCGTCGATGAGCTCGCGGCGAGGGTGCAGGAGCCGGGGTTCCTCAAGGGCTATCGCGCGGTGATCACCACGTTCTTCCACATCCACGAGGTGAAGCAGGCCGTGCCGCTCGACGGGCCGCCCGCGCTCGCGCTCCTGTCCGAGTCCAACATCTCCTCGCTTCTGCGGCTCACCGAGCTGCCGCCGGGCACCCCGGTCGGCCTGATCTGCAGCATCCCACGCGGCAGCCAGAATCTGCTGAGCTCGGTCCAGTCCGCGGGCCTGTCGCATCTGGTGCCGGTCCTGGCCTCCGCCGACGATCCGTGGTCCATCGACCGGCTGCTCGAGAAGACCCGCATCATCGTGTGCTCCGAGCAGGCGCTGGGCGTGCTCGACGGGCGACTCCCGGACGACGCGGAGGTGATCCGCGCCCACCGGCGCCTGGACGCGGGGGGGATCGAGCTCCTCCGTGATCTCCTCGCCCAGCACGACGGGGAGCGCGCATGATCGCGCGCGAGGCGATGACGCCGGCGCCGCTGACCGTGACCCCGCGGACCAGCGTGGCGGCCGCGCTGCGCCTGGCCCGCGACAACGGCATCAGCCACCTGCCGGTGGTCGAGCGCGGCCAGATCCTGGGTGTGGTGCGCCAGGACCGGCTGCTCGCCCTGACCCCATCCGAGGCCACCACGCTGTCGCGCCACGAGATGCACGACGCGCTCGCGCGCCTGACCGTCGAGCGCGCGGTGGAGCCGGCCCTCACCCTGCCCGCCGGCACGGCGCTCGCCGACGCGGCCCGCCTGCTGCTCGCGCGCGGCGCCCACGAGGCCCTCGTGACCGAGGACGGCCGGCTCGTCGGCATCCTCACCCACTCCGATCTTCTGCGCGCGCTGGTGCTCGACCAGCCGGAGGCCGTGGCATAGGCACCGGGCCGGCGGTCTGCGTCTTCGACCTCGATCACACGCTGGTCAACTCTCCGCTCGATCTCAAGGCCGTGGGCCGCGACATGGAGGCCTTCGTGCGCGCCCGGGGGATCCCGGTGCCCGAGCGAGCACTGCGCTGGTCGGGCGCCGAGCTGTTCGACCTGGTGCGGCGCGAGGCCGCGCACCTCGAGGCCGAGCTGCTCGCGATCCCGGTGGCGCACGAGCGACGGGCCATGGCCGACGCCACGGTGGTGCCGTTCGCGCGCGAGACGGTGGCCGCCATGAAGGAGCTCGGCTTCGCCACCGCCATCTGGACCAACAACGACCGGGTCGTGGCCGACTTCGTGCTCGCGCGCTTCGATCTGCTCCCCCACCTCGACCTGATCGTCACCCGCGACGAGATGCGCCGGCTCAAGCCCGATCCCGACGGCCTGCGCGTGGTCCGGGAGCGCTGGCCGCACGCCGACCAGATCGTGGTCGTGGGTGACTCGTGGGTGGACGGCGCGGCCGCCCTGGCCGGGGGCGTGCCCTTCATCGCCTACCGCCCGGACCGCGACGAGATGGAGCAGCGCGGGGTCGTCATCGCGGCGGAGATCCACTCGCTGCTCGATCTGCCCGCCGCGCTCGCGTAACCCGTATAATTCGGCGCGTGGACCTGTTCGACACCCCGCCGTCCTCCGCCCCCAGGGCGCCCGCCCCGCTGGCCGACCGCATGCGGCCCACGCGCCTCGACGAGGTCGTCGGCCAGCCGCAGCTGACCGCGCCGGGCAAGCCGCTGCGCCGGGCCGTCGAGGAGGGCCAGCTCCACTCGATGATCCTGTGGGGCCCGCCGGGCACCGGCAAGACCACGCTGGCGCGCCTCCTGGCCGACGTGGCGGCCGCGCGCTTCGTGCCGTTCTCGGCGGTGGTGTCGGGCGTGAAGGAGATCCGCCAGGTGATGACCGAGGCGGAAGCCGAGGGCGGCCGGCGGGGGCAGCGCACGATCCTGTTCGTGGACGAGATCCACCGCTTCAACAAGGCGCAGCAGGACGCTTTCCTGCCCTACGTCGAGAAGGGCACCATCGTGCTGATCGGGGCCACCACCGAGAACCCGTCGTTCGAGGTCAACGGCGCGCTCCTGTCCCGCTGCCGCGTCTACGTGCTCCGCCCGCTCGGCGAGGGCGACCTGGTCGCCATCCTGGAGCGCGCGCTCGGAGACCAGGAGCGCGGCCTCGGCACCACCGGCGCGACCGCGGAGCCGGACGCCCTGGCCCTCATCGCGCGGCTCTCCGACGGCGACGCCCGCACCGCGCTCAACGTGCTCGAGATCGCGGCGAGCGACCCGGGCGCCCGCGTCACCGAGGCGGCGGTGCGGGACGCGGTGCAGAAGAAGACCCTGCTCTACGACAAGTCGGGCGAGCAGCACTTCAACCTGATCTCCGCCCTGCACAAGTCGCTGCGCGACTCCGATCCGGACGGCGCGCTCTACTGGCTCGGCCGCATGCTGGAGGCGGGCGAGGACCCGCTCTACGTGGCGCGCCGGCTCGTGCGCTTCGCCTCGGAGGACGTGGGCAACGCGGACCCGGCCGCGCTGCGCCTGACCCTCGATGCCAAGGAGGCCTACCACTTCCTCGGCACCCCCGAAGGCGAGCTCGCCCTGGCCCAGGCCACCTGCTATCTCGCGCTGGCCCCCAAGTCGAACGCGGTGTACGCGGCGTGGAACGCGGTCCGTCACGACATCCAGGAGAAGCCGGCGGAGCCGGTGCCGCTGCACCTGCGGAACGCGCCGACCGGCCTCATGAGCAACCTGGGCTATGGCCGCGGCTACCAGTACGCCCACGACGCTCCCGACGCGCAGGTCAGCCAGGAGCACCTGCCCGACGCCCTGCGCGGCCGCGTCTACTACAAACCGACCGAGCGTGGCGCCGAGAAGGAGATCGGCGAGCGGCTCGCCCGGTGGCGGGCGTGGCGGGAGAAGCAGAAGCGCGCCTGAGGCCTCCCCTGGGGTTCAAGGAGTTCTGCCCCCTGGAAAACCCCGGTCTGATACAACTAAAATCATGGCGGAAAAGCCCCGGAAGCTCCGGGTGGGGGTGGTCTTCGGCGGCCGCTCAGGCGAGCACGAGGTCTCCCTGGCCGGCGCCGCCTCGGTGATGGCGGCGATGGACAAGAACCGCTTCGAGCTGGTGCCCATCGGCATCGCCAAGGACGGCCGCTGGCTCATGGGCGGCGACCCGTTGCGCGCCCTCGCCGCGGACGCCGCGCAGCTCGCCCTCGCCTCGGGCGATCCCGACGCGCACACCAAGCACGAGCTGCTCGAGCGCGCCGCGGCGCAGAGCACCGGCACGTCGCTCATGCGCATGGAGACGTCCGAGGGCCTGCCGCCCGGCCTGCGAGAGCGGCTGGACGTGGTGCTGGTGCTGCTCCACGGTCCCCAGGGCGAGGACGGCACCGTGCAGGGCCTGCTGCAGCTGGCGGGCGTGCCGTACACCGGCGCGGGCGTGCTCGCCTCCGCGGTCGGCATGGACAAGGTCGCGATGAAGGATCTCTTCCGCGCCCACGGGCTGCCGATCGTGGAGTACGCGGTGGTGCGCCGGCACGACTGGGAGCGGGAGCCCGTGGTCATCGCGCGCGGCATCGCGAAGGAGATCGGCTTCCCGTGCTTCGTCAAGCCGGCGAACCTGGGCTCGAGCGTCGGCATCAGCAAGGTGAAGGCGGCCGAGGACCTGCCCGCCGCCATCGACCTGGCCGCGCGCCACGACCGCCGCATCATCGTCGAGCGCGGGATCCAGGCGCGCGAGGTGGAGGTGGCGGTGCTCGGCAACGACGAGCCGCGCGTCTCGGTGCCCGGCGAGGTCTGCTTCCCCGGCGAGTGGTACGACTACGACACCAAGTACGGCGCGGGGCAGACCACGTTCAAGGTGCCGGCGCCGCTCTCGCCCGAGGTGACGGAGGAGATTCGCTCGCTGGCCCTGCGCGCCTTCCGCGCCACCGACTGCGCGGGCATGGCGCGCGTGGACTTCTTCATCGAGGGCGACCGGCGCGTGCTCGTGAACGAGATCAACACGATCCCCGGCTTCACCGCGACCAGCGCCTACCCGCGCCTCTGGGAAGCCTCGGGCATCCCCTACCCCGAGCTGATCGCCCGCCTCATCGACCTGGCGCTCGAACGCCGGTGAGGGGAAGCTGGGTGGGCGGGCGCCTGAGCCCGGCCGGAACGGTTGTCCGCGGACTGGGGGAGTGCGGGGGCCATTTCTGGGCCCCCGCATATGAAGAGCTTGAAGAATTAAGCGGTACTAGGCAGGTCCCCGCGAAAAAACCTATCGCATGCGCGTAGTCATCGCCGGCGGCGGCACGGGAGGCCACACGAGCCCGGGGCTCGCGGTGGCGGCGCGGCTGCGCGAGTCGGGCGTGGACGTGCACTGGATCGGCAGCCGCGCCGGCATCGAGGCCCGGCGCGTGCCCGAGGCCGGGATCACCTTCCACACGATCCCGGTGGGCAAGCTCCGCCGCTACTGGGACTGGCAGAACGTGCCCGACCTCGCGGTTCGCGCGCCCGCGGGCCTGGCGCAGTCCTGGCGACTCCTCCGTCGCCTGCGGCCGGCGCTGCTCCTCGCCACCGGCGGCTTCGTCGCGCTGCCGCCCGCGCTGGCCGCCCGCACCCTGCGGATCCCGGTGGTCGTGCACGAGCAGACCAGCGTGCCCGGGCTCGCCAATCGCGTGGCCGGCCGCTTCGCCCGGCGCATCGCGCTCACCTTCCCGCTCTCCGGCGCCGAGTTCCCGAAGGAGCGCACCGTGCTCACCGGCAACCCGCTGCGCCAGGAGCTGCTCGGGGGCACGCCGGCCGAGACCTACCGCCGCTTCGATCTGGACGGCTCGCGGCCCATCGTGTACGTCACGGGCGGCGCGCTGGGCGCGCACCGGATCAATCGCGACGTGGGCCAGGCGCTGCCGCGCCTCCTGGAGATCTGCCAGGTCATCCACCAGTGCGGCGACAACGCGAAGACCGGCGATCGCGCCTGGCTCGCCGAGCGGGCCCAGGCGCTGCCCGAGCCGCTTCGCCGCCGCTACGCGTTGACCGCCTACGTCGGGGCCGAGCTGCGCGACGTCTACGCGGCGGCCGCGCTCGTGGTCGGGCGGAGCGGCGCGGGCACGGTCAACGAGTGCTGCCAGCTCGGCCGGGCCGCCCTCTATGTCCCGCTACCCGGGACCAGCGGAGACGAGCAGACAGCCAACGCACGCCTCGTGGAGGCCGCGGGAGGCGCCGTGGTCTTCCCGCAGGTCTCGCTCACGCCTGACGGGCTTGTAGAGGCCGTGACGCGCCTTCTGGCGGACCGGACGGCCCTCGCCGCCATGGGCGAGCGGGCCCGGAGCCTCGCGGTGCCCGACGCGGCCGATCGCATCGCGCGGGTGCTCTTCGAGGTGGCGGGCGCCGGGGCCGCCGCGGGCCGATGATCGCCTGGCTCGTGCTGCTGCAGACCTCGCTCACCATCGCGGTGGCCGGGCCGGCCACGTCGGCCGAGTACTTGCCGCTCCACGTGGCCCAGGCGGAGGGATTCTTCACCGCGCAGCAGCTCTCGGTGACGCTCCGACCCACGCGCGCGGACGCGACCGCCGCCGAGATGCTGGCCGGCGGGCAGGCGCAGCTCGCGGCGACCTCGCTCGACACCGCGCTGCGGCTCGGCGGGACCGACGGCGTGCCGCCACGGCTCATCTGGGCCCTGACCGCCGCGCCGCCCGTCGCCCTGCTCGTCGCTCCGGGCCGGGCCGACACCGTCCGCTCCGTGGCCGATCTCGTCGGGCAGACCGTCGCGATCCCGGCGCCCGGCACCGCGGAGGATCAAGCGCTCGGCCTGCTGCTCACGCGGGCGGGTGTGGCCGTGCACCGGGTGAAGATGCTGAGCCTGGGCGAGCGAGGCGTCGTGCGGGCGCTCGAGGGCGGCGAGGTGGCCGCCGGCGTGCTGGGAGAGCCGCACGTGAGCCGGCTCGTCGAAGGCGACAAGGCGGCGATCGTGGTGGACCTGCGAAGCGCCAAGGGCGCGGAGGCGGCGCTCGGGGGCCCGACGGTGGGCGCGGCGCTCTTCGCGAAGGCCGGCGCCGAGCCGCCGGCCGCCACGCTCCGGGCGCTGCGGGCCGCGCTCCAGGCAGCGGTGGCCCGGGTGATCTCGGCCGAGCCCGCCGCGCTCCAGGCGACGCTGCCGGCTTCGGTGGTCGGCTCGCCGGCCGACTTCGCCCTGCGTCTGCGAGGCGCCCGCGAGCTCTTCCTGGCCGACGGGCGGGTCCCGGTGGAGACGCTCGAGCGCAGTCTCGAGCTGATCCGGGCCCGCGCGCCGCTCCCCATCAAGGTGAAGCTGCCCCGGAAGCCGGCCGCCCTCCTGGTCGAGTAGGCGCGCCGCCTAGAGGAGCCCGCGTCGCTCGAGCAGGGCGCGCGTGGTGG
>DATFUK010000127.1:0-15896 GCA_035260865.1 Candidatus Methylomirabilota bacterium
GTGCCCGGATTCTGGCTCGGGCTACTGATCGTGCTGGCGCTGCTCTTCTGGTTCGGGTACAAGGCGCCGATCATCATCGTGCAGATCTGGGAGAATCCCTGGCAGAACTTCCAGCTCATCATCGGGCCCGCGATGGTGCTCGGGCTGGCCCAGGGCGCCTACATCGCGCGCATGTCCCGCTCCTGCCTGCTGGAGGTGATCCGCGAGGATTACGTGCGCACCGCGCGGGCCAAGGGCACGCTGGAGCGCTCGGTGGTGATGCGCCACGCCCTGCCCAACGCGCTCCTGCCCGTCATCACGATCTCGGGCGTGCTACTGGGCTTCGTGCTGGGCGGCTCGGTCGCGGTGGAGCAGGCCTTCGGCGTGCCGGGGCTCGGCCGCGCGCTGGTGGTGGCCATCGTGGAGCGCG
This sequence comes from Candidatus Methylomirabilota bacterium, assembly GCA_035260865.1. Lineage (GTDB taxonomy): Bacteria > Methylomirabilota > Methylomirabilia > Rokubacteriales > CSP1-6 > CAMLFJ01. The sequence continues at coordinate 410 of DATFUK010000127.1, forward strand.
ACATCATCGTGGTCCAGAACCTCGTGCTGCTCTATGCGGGGATCTTCGTGCTGGTGAACGTCCTGGTGGACATGAGCTACGCCTGGCTCGATCCCCGGATCCGGTATCAGTAGGCCTCCGCCCATGCCGAATCAGGTGCTCCGCGAGCTCGGAGGCTTCGCCCGCCGCAACAAGCTATCGGTTGTGGGCGGCCTCGTCGGGCTCCTCGTGGTGCTGGTCGCCCTGACCGCGCCCTGGATCGCACCGCGCGAACCCTTGAAGGCGGACTTCCGGCGGATGAACAAGCCGCCGGACGCGCAGTCCTGGTTCGGCACCGACCAGGTGGGCCGCGACACGCTGAGCCGCGTGATGTACGGGGCGCGCACCTCGCTCTTCGTGGCTTTCCTGGCGGTGCTGTTCGGCACCACGGTGGGCTCGCTCTGGGGCGTGGCCTGCGGCTACCTGGGCGGGCGCTTCGATCTGGTCAGCCAGCGGATCATGGAGGTGCTGCAGGCGTTTCCCGACCTGATCCTGGCCATGGCCATCTCGATGGCCATCGGGACCGGTCTGCCCGCGGTCATCGCGGCCATCGCGGTCACCCGTATCCCCTTCGGCGGCCGCGTGATCCGCTCGGTGGCCATCAGCGTCCGCGAGATGCCCTTCGTCGAGGCGGGGCGGGCGGCCGGCGCCTCGCAGCTCCGGGTCATGACCCTGCACGTGCTGCCCCAGTGCATCGCGCCGTACCTGGTTCTCGCCACCACCCACCTGGGCGTCGCGATCGTGATCGAGGCCGCCCTGGGCTTCCTCGGCGTCGGCGTCCCGCCCCCGACGCCCACCTGGGGCAACATGCTGGCGGACGCGATCACCGGCCTCGTGCCCCACTGGTGGCTGGTGCTCTTCCCCGGCCTTGCGATCACCGTCACCGTGCTCGCCTTCAACCTGCTCGGCGACGGGATCCGCGACACGCTGGACCCGAAGCTCTCGCCGGCGGTCCTGCGCCTCATGACCGGCGTGCGCGGGAGCGCGTCGCACACGAGCGGCGCCGCCGCGACCCCCGCTCCCTCCGCCCAGGGCCAGCCCGGGACCGCCTGAGGCGAGCGCGGTGGAGCTCGAGTTCCTGAACTTCACGGCGGCGCCCCCGCCGCCGCCCACCGCCGCGTACAGTCACGCGGTCCGCGCGGGCGAGTACCTCTTCGTGACCGGCCAGCTCGGCGTGGATCCGGCGACCAACACGCTGGTGCCGGGCGGCACGGTGGCGCAGACGCACCAGGTGATGCGCAATCTCCAGGCGGTGCTGGGCGGCGCCGGCACGAGCCTCGCCCGCGCGGTGATGGTCCGCATCTATCTCACGAGCTTCGCCGACTACGCGGCCATGAACGCGGCCTACGCCTCCTACTTCGAGCCGAGCCGTCTCCCCGCCCGCACGACCGTGGGCGTCACCGCCCTGGCCCTGGGCGGCGCCGTCGAGATCGACCTGATCGTCCGTCTCTAGCCCGCGCGGCTAACCCGGGAGAGGTTTGCAGCCGGGGCGGTCGTAGCGATGGAACTCGCCGCGCGCGTTGATGGCCACCCGGATGCTCGGCGTGGTGCCCACCGGCTCCAGGTGGTGCCAGAGGTGCTTCGGCCCGAATACGAAGTCGCCCGCGCGCGCGTGAATGGGCGCGGTCTCGCCCTCGATGTACCAGTCGATCTCGCCCTGGAGGACGACCCACCACTCGTCGTGATGGTGGTAGTGGGTGTCGTTGGGCTGGCCGGGCGGGTGGCAGATCAGGAAGGCCTGGATGTCGTCGGTCAGCACCACCGCCTCCGACCAGGGTGGCGCGCCCTTCTTGGCGATCAGCTCGGGCAGGCGGCTCTGGAGCGAGCCCAGCTGGAGCAGCGGGATGCGGTCGGTCATGTCGATGAGGCTCCCCGTCGGCGCGCGAGCCACCGCCGCGCTCCCTCGGTGGCCTGGACGAGGCCGCCCGGAAAGATCAGCACGATCGCGATGAAGAGCACGCCGAAGATCAAGAGGTGAAAGTCCACCCAGCGCACGGTCAGGTACTCCTTGAGCAGCACGTAGAGCACGGCGCCCAGCACCGGGCCGTGCAGGGTGCCGACGCCGCCGATGAAGGTCATGAGCAGCGCCTCGAAGGTCCAGTGCGGTCCGAACGGATGCGACGGATAGTAGCTGATGTGGTAGTAGGCGAAGAAGCCGCCCGAGAGCCCGGCCAGCGCGGTCGAGAGCACGAGGGCCCGCAGCTTCAGCGACAGCGCGGCCACCCCGCTGGCCGCCGCCGCGTCCTCGTCCTCGCGGATGGCCTGCATGCCGAGCCCCAGGCGCGAGCCCGCGAGCGCGGCCACCGCGATCACCGACAGCGAGGCCAGGGCCAGGGCCAGGTAGTAGCGGGGCGCGAGCCGGTATCCCGCGATGCTCGCCCCCGGCAGCGTCGAGATCTCGGGCAGGGTGTTGCTCACGAATGTGCGAAGGATCTCGCCCAGGGCCAGCGTGCCGATCGCGAAGTAGGCGCCGCGCAGGCGGAAGGCGGCCGCCCCGATCAACAGGGCCAGGGCGACCGCCACCAGCGCCCCCGCCGCCATCGCGAGCAGGATGGGCGCGCCCGCGATCCAGAGGGTGCGCGCGGTCAGCGCGCCCAGGCCGAAGAAGGCGGCGTGGCCCAGGTTCACCTGGCCCGCGTAGCCCGCGATGATGTTCCAGCTCTGGGCCATCGTGATCGAGAGCAGGACGAGCAGCACGAAGTTCAGCACGTCGTCGCGGCCGGTGAAGAGCGGCAGCGGCGCGAGCGCGGCGAACGCCACGAGGATCGCCACCGTCCACCTCCGCTCGCCGGTCATCGGGATTCCCGTCCGAACAAGCCCTGCGGCCGCAGCACGAGCACCACCACGAAGATCACGAGGCCCACGACCTCGCGATACGGACCGCCGAATGCGGCGGCGCTGAGCGCCTCGGCCACCCCGACGAAGAGGCCGGCCGCGAAGGTGCCCAGCATGGAGCCGAGGCCCGCCAGCACCACCACGATCAGGGCCTTGAGCGTCCACTCGAGCCCGATCGCCGGGCTGATCGAGTAGCCGACGCTGACCAGCGTGCCCGCCGCGCCCGCCAGCGCGGTACCGATCGCGAAGGCCAGCAGGTAGGCGCGCCGCACGTCGATGCCGGTGAGCAGCGCGGCCTGCCAGTCCTCCGCGGTGGCGCGGATGGCCTTGCCCCAGCGCCAGCGGGCCAGCAGCAGGTGAAGGCCCGCGATCAGCGCAAAGGCGATGGCCAGGCTGACGAGCCGGATCACCGGGATCGCGAGCGGTCCCACGTGGAGCACCGCGCCGCCGTAGGCCGTGGTCACCGAGCGGTCGTCCGCGGTCCACAGCCGGAGCGCCAGCGCGTGCAGGGCGAGGGCGAGGCCGAAGCCGACCAGCAGCGAGTTCTTGATGCGGGTCTCCTCGTGGGCGCGGACCACGAAGCCGAACAGGACGGCGTAGAGCACCGCCCCCAGCACGAGGGTGGCCGGAATGACGACGAGCAGGGACGCGAAGGGATCCATGCGGAGCAGGGCGAAGAGCCAGTAGGTGCCGTAGCCGCCCAGCATGATCAGCTCGCCGTGGGCCACGTCGAGCACCTTGAGCACGCCGAAGACGAGCGAGAGGCCCGCGGCGGCGAGGCCGTAGAGGCCGCCCAGGAGCAGCCCGAGCACGATCTGCTGCGCGAGGACGGTCAGCGCGATGCTGTCCATCACTCGCCCGCCGCGAGCGGCCCGAGGTAGGCCCGCCGCACGTGCGGGTCGCGCAGCAGCTCGGCGCCGCCGCCCTCGCCCGCCACCCGCCCGCCCTCCAGGATGTAGGCGCGGTGGGCCAGGGTCAGGGCCGCGCGCACGTTCTGCTCGATCAGGAAGATCGCGACGCCCGCGCGGTTGATCTCGGCCAGCGCGTCCAGGATCGCGCGCACGAGCTGGGGCGCGATGCCGAGCGAGGGCTCGTCCAGCATGAGCAGGCGCGGGCTCGCCATCAGGGCGCGGCCCACCGCTACCATCTGCTGCTGGCCGCCCGAGAGCGCGCGCACGATCTGCCGCCGCCGGTCGCGCAGGGCCGGGAAGAGCGCGTAGACCCGCTCGTAGCTCTCGCGGCGAGCGGCGCGGGCGCGCGGGGAGAAGGCGCCCAGCTCGAGATTGTCCTCCACCGTCATGCTCGTGAAGAGCCGGCGACCCTCGGGCACGATCGCGAGGCCGCGCTCGACGACCAGGTGCGGCGGCACCGCGCGCAGGTCCTCACCCTCCCAGCGGATGCGGCCGGCGCGCGGCCGCACGAGCCCGGCCACGCAGGCCAGGAGCGCGCTCTTGCCCGCGCCGTTGGGACCGAGCAGGGCGACGATCTCGCCGGGCCTCACCGAGAGAGTCACGCCCGAGAGCACGCGGACGTCGCCGTACGCCGCCTCGAGGCCTTCGATCTCAAGCATGGGCGTTCTCAAGCATGCGCATCGGGGGGCCGCGCGGCCCCGAGGTAGACGTCCACCACGCGGGCGTCGGCGGCCACCACCGCGGGCGCCCCGTCCGCGATCTTCTCGCCCGCGCTCAGCACCATGATCCGCCGGGCGAGGTCCATCAGCGCCCACACGATGTGCTCCACCATCAAGACCGTGAGGCCGTCGGCGACCAGGCGCCGGATCAGGGCCATCGCGTCCGCGGTCTCGGCGGGGTTGAGCCCGGCCATGAACTCGTCCAGCAGCAGGAGCTCGGGGCCGGCGGCCAGCGCGCGGGCCAGCTCGAGGCGCTTGCGATCCATCAGGGTGAGCGCGGACGCGGCGGTGCCGGCCCGGCCCTCGAGGCCGACCAGCGCGAGGAGGCGGGTTGCCTCGTCACGGGCGCCGCCGGCGCCGCGCTTGCGGCCGTAGAGGCAGCCGACCCGCACGTTGTCGAGCGCGGAGAGCCCGGCGAAGGGCCGGACGAGCTGGAACGTGCGGGCCACCCCGCGCGCGCAGAGCCGGTGCGGCGGGAGCCCGGCCACGTCGCGCCCGTGGAGCCGGATGCGCCCGCGATCGGGCCGCAGGGCGCCCGCGATCAGGTTGAAGAGCGTGGTCTTGCCGGAGCCGTTCGGCCCCATGATGCCGAGCAGCTCGCCGGGCTCGATCGCGAAGCTGACGTCGCTGACCGCGAGGACGCCGCCGAAGCCCTTGGACAGCCGCTCGACCTCCAGGAGAGGCACGCGCGCTCAGGCGCCGCGGACGACGATCGGCTTCAGCGACGGCTGGGCCAGCGCCTCCGCCGCCCGATCCCACGGGACGATCTCGGAGGTCACGCGCTCGGGGCGCAGTCCCCCGCGCGCGATCAGCTCCAGCACGCGGGGCAGCGCCGCGCGCGAGTTCACCCGGCCGGTGACGAAGCGGACGCCCCGCGTGTACATGGCCAGCAGCGGTAGCGGGACGTCCCCGCCGAAGTAGATGCTGACGCTCGTGCAGATGCCCTCGGGCTCGAGCGACTGGAGCGCGCGCCGGAGGCCGCGCGGATCGTTGCTGCCGTCCACCGTGATCGGGTAGGTCTCGCGCGCGGAGGACGGCCGGCGGCTCACCTGGGCGCCGAGGGCCTCCGCCACCGCGGCCCGGGCGCCGTCGGGGTCCACGTAGTCTACTCGGGCGGCGCCTGCCGCAACGGCGCAGGCCACCGCGTAGAGGGGGACGCTGCCGATGCCGCCCAGCACCAGCACGCGCGCCCCCGGGTACTCCGCGAGCGGCGGGCCCACCGCGCGCCAGCCGTCGGCGACGTTGTCGCTGACGCTGGCCACCGCGGCCGGATCGAGGCCGGCGGGCAGGCGGACCAGCATGTGGGAGGCGAAGGGCACGCGCACCAGGTCGGCGAGCGCGCCGCCCCAGCGGCCGCCCAGGGGCTCGAAGCCGTACATGGACACCGGCGGCACGGTCTGGCAGCTCCCGGTGCGGCCGGACGCACAGCACGCGCAGGCACCGCAGCCGATCTGGAAGGGCACGATGACGCGGTCGCCCGGGGCGAAGCCGGTGACCGCGGAGCCGACCGCCGCCACCTCGCCCACGAACTCGTGGCCGATCGGGAACGGCCCCTGGAACGGGGTCAGCCCGCGCAGGAGCGCGACGTCGAGATCGCAGGCCGCGACGGCCAGCGGCCGGACGAGGGCGTCGTCCGCCGTCTCGAGGGCCGCGTCGGGGGCCTCCTGCCACTCGAGCCGGCCCGCCTCCAGGAAGACGAGCGTGCGCACCTAGCGCTTGTCGAAGGGCGGCGCGGGGAAGGCGAGCGGCGCGGTGGCGGCCTCCTTCGGCCACACCAGCTCCTGCTTGCCGTTGATCCACTGCAGCAGCGCCTGCGGCACGATGCCGGTGCCGTCCGGCCGGAACTTCACCGCCCCGATGACCGTGTTCATGCTGGTGGCCGCGACCGCGTCGCGGACCTTCTCGCGATCGGTCCCGCCCGCGCGCGTCACCGCCGCGGCCAGGATCTGCACGCACGCGTAGGCCGGGCCCACGAGGGGATCGGCGGGCCGGCCGAGCTTCTTCTGGTGCGCGTCGTTCAGCTCTTTCACGCCCGCGCCCTTCATCGCGTGATGCCAGCCCGCCGCGAGCACCATGAAGTCGCCGTCCTTGCCGAGGTTCTGCGACCAGACCTGGGCGTCGGGGGCGCGGATGAAGAAGGAGAGCTTCGGCGTGTAGCCCAGCTCCTTCATCTGCTTCACGATCGTCATGCCGTCGGGCGGGTTGGGCAGCGCGAGCACCACGTCCGCGTTCGCGGTCCGGGCCTTCAGGATGATGTCGGAGAAGTCCTTGGCGCCCGGCGCGTACTCGCCGGTGACCACCACCTGGTAGCCCGCGCTCTTGCCCGCCTCGGTCCAGGCCGCCGCCATCTCGCGGCCCCAGTCGGTCTTCTCCTGGAAGATCGCGACGGTCTTCGGTCGCTCCCCCGCCGGGATCAATCCGAGAAGGCCCTGGGTGGCCTGGCCGATGTCGGGCGACTTCCAGAACGGCGAGAAGAGATAGCGGAAGCCCTGCTGGTGGATCTTCTGCAGCGCGAACGCCACGCCGAGGTACGGCACGCGGTTCTTCTCGGCCACCGAGGCGGCCGCCGCGTGCAGGTCGGAGCCGAAGCCGCCGAGGTAGCCCACCACCCCTTGGGCGGCCAGGCCCTCGAGCCGCGCGACGGTCTTGGTGGCGTCGGACTCGTCGTCCAGCAGGACCAGCTCGATCGGCATCTTGGCGGAGCCTACGGTCACGCCGCCGCCCGCGTTGATCTGCTCCACCGCGATCTCGTAGCCGGCGCGGATCTGGGCGCCGCCGGCGCCGTAGCGGCCGGTGAGCGGGACGACCGCGCCCATCTTCACGGTTTGAGCCCAGGCCGCGGTCGGAGCCAGGCCGAGCAGCGCGAGGGCGAGCAGAGCCAGGATTCTCATGAGGGTCTCCTTGTGATCAGTCGATCCAGATGGATCGGGCGGTCTCGGCCACCCGGCGGAGCTTGGCCCGCTGCTCCTCCGGCGAGATCCGGTTGCCCTCCATGGTCGAGGCGAAGCCGCACTGGGGGCTGAGGGCCAGCCGCTCCAATGGAAGATAGCGGGCGGCCTCCTCCACGCGGGCGCGCAGCTCGGCCACCGACTCGAGGCGCGGGGTCTTGGTGGTGACGAGACCGAGGACGACCGCGCGGTCCTCCGGCATCGCGCGCAGGGGCTCGAAGCCGCCGGAGCGGGCGTCGTCGTACTCGAGCAGGAAGCGCTGGAAGCGGCTCCGGGTGAAGACACGCGCGATGGGCTCGTAGCCGCCGCTGGCGTAGAACATGGACTGGTTGTTGCCGCGGCAGATGTGCAGGCCGAAGGTGACGCCGGGATGCGTGCCGATCACCGCGTTATCCATCTCGATGCACGCGTCGATCAGGCGATCCGGATCGCTGCCGCGCCGTCGGTAGCCCTCGCGCAGCTCGGGATCGAGGAGCGCCGCGTACTGGGGCGCGTCGATCTGAATGTAGGTGCAGCCGAGCGCGATCAGCTCGTCGACCTCCCGCCGCGTGAGATCCACGATGTCGGCCAGGTAGGCGTCGCGGGTCGGGTAGGCGCCGGCGGACTTCTCGGGATCGTAGTAGGCGGCGGCCTGCTGGCTGCTGATCAGCGTGACCTTGGTCGGCCGGGTCGTGCGCGCGCGCAAGTAGGCGAACTCCTCGGTGCACATGCTGCGACGCCAGCGGAGCTTCTCGACGACCACCGGGCGCTGGAAGACGAGCCGCTCGCCCTGCTCGTTGTGGAAGGGGATGGCCCAGCCGCCCCGCTTGTCGAAGCCGTCGAGCGCGTCGATGAGGTGGCCGAAGAAGGCGTAGCGCCGCAGCTCGCCGTCGGTGACCACGTCGAGGCCGGCATCCTCCTGGAGGCGCACCGCGTCGTCCACCGCGCGATCCTCCACCTGTTTGAACGCGGCGGCCGAGAGCTCGCCGCGGTCCCAGCGTTCACGCGCGGCCTTGAGCTCGGGCGGGCGGAGGAGGCTGCCGACCACGTCGGCGCGGATGTGGGCAGATGACCCTTGCTTCATTTTTGTGTTCGTTCGGCTCGCCTTCGGCTGCGCCTCACCCTGCGGGGTGCCGCTATTCGCCCGAGACCTTGAACATCCCCGCTTCTATGCCGAGGGCGTTTTTACCGATGCCTTCGAGCATGCGGTCCACCGTGGGCGGCATGAGGGTCGAGGTGCGGAGGTCGCGGAAGGCGCGCTCGGCCGGGAAGTCCTTGTAGGCGCCCCGGCCGCCCACCACCTGGATCACCTTGGAGGTGACCGCGAGGCCGACCTCGGTGGCGAGGTACTTGGCCTTGTTGCCGAGCACGCCGCGCTCCACCAGGTCGCCCGCGTCCCAGCGCTCCGCGGTGTCGGCCAGCACGAGCAGGGCCCCGTCGAGGTGCGCGGACAGCTCGCCGATGTGCCGCTGCACCGCGGGATCGTGGGCCACCGGGATGTTCTCGGGCTTCACGATGCGCTTCCGGGCGTAGTCGATGGCGAAGGCGAGCGCGCCCTCCGCGATGCCCAGGTACACCGCGGCGTAGCCCAGCGCGAACACCTCCACCGCGCCCACCCGGAGCGCGGCGCCCGGGTCGCCGAGCGCCGCGTCCTTCGGCGCGCGCACGCTGGTGAACGTCACCGAGGGGCTGAAGGTCGCGCGCATGCCGAGCGTGTTCCACTTGCCGTCGGTGGCGATGCCGGGAGCATCCGCGGGCACCAGCACCTGGAGCAGGGCCTTGCTCATGTCGGTGCCGCCCTCGAGCGCGCACCAGACCAGGTAGTGCGAGGCGCCCAGGGCCATCGTGCAGAAGTGCTTCACCCCATCCACCACGTAGGCGTCGCCGTCCTGGCGGACCACCGTCTCCATCAGGAAGCTGCGGGAGAGGCTCACCGCGGGCTCGCTGCCCCAGCTCCCGAAGAGCCGGCCGTCGCGCACGACCTCGCCGAAGTAGCGGCGCTTCTGCGCCTCGGTGCCGAGCGCGTCGATGAAGCGCATGACCGTGGAGTGCATGTGCACGGTCATCGCGGTGTTGGCGCAGCCGCGGGCGATGGTGCGGATCACCCCGATGTAGGTCGGCATGTCCAGCCCGAGGCCGCCGTGCGCGGTGGGGATGCACGAGCCCAGAAAGCCGTCGCGAGCGAGCACACGCCAGGAGTCGGTCGGATTGGCACCCGCCGCGTCGTACTCGGCCGCGCGCGGGGCGATGTGCTCCCGCGTGAGCCGGTCGACCCGCTCGATGACGGCTTTCTGGGCCGCGGTGTACAAGAAGCCTAGCTCATGCCCCCGACCGGCTTGCGGTTGGACGTGATGCAGCGGCAGGTGCCGGCCTGGTGCAGCTCGATCATGTTGCCGAACGGGTCGTACATGAAGATCTGCTGCGACTGCGGGCCGACCACCCCGGTGGTGACCCAGAAGTCCACGCCCATCCGCTCCAGCTCGGCCTTGGCCTCCTGGATGTCGGGCACCGCGAGGGCCACGTGCGGCCGCGAGGGATCCTTGTCCGGTCCCTGGGCGAACTTGGACGCGCCCTCCACGCCCATGAGATGGATCTGCGCGGAGCCGCCCACGTCCATCCAGTAGCCGTCGATGGTGGGAATAGTCGGCCGGCCCTGGTCGGCGTCGAGGCCGAGCACGTCGTGGTAGAAGCCGTAGGCCTTCTTCACATCCGTGGGCGAGGGCCCGACCCGGATGCCGTGGTGGTGGAGCTCAAGCACTTTGACGGCCATGGATGCCTCCTGTGAGCGTGCCCCAGATCCCCTTGGGGAGGAACAGGACGAACGCGGAGAAGATCGCGCCGATGACGAGCGGCCACGATTCGAGCACGAGACTGAGCCGCTCCTCCAGCACCAGGAAGGTCGCGGCCCCGACGAAGGGACCGAAGAAGGTCCCGGCGCCGCCCAGGAGCGTCATCATGACGACCTGGCCCGAGGTGGTCCAGTACAGCGACTCGACCGGCACGACCGTGAGTCGCAGGGCGTCCAGCGACCCCGCGAGCCCGGCGAAGCAGGCGGAGAAGACGAACGACAGGTGCTTGACGCGGTTGACGTCGTATCCGCAGGCCACCGCGCGGCTGCTGTTCTCGCGGATGGCCTGCAGCACTGCCCCGAAGGGGGAGTCGAGGATGCGCCGGAGCGCCACCACCGCCAGCCCCACCAGGACGTAGGCGAAGTAGTAGAAGCCGAACGTGCTCTCGATGGAGTACTGCCACGGTCCCAGCCCCAGCGTCAGCTGGGGGATGCCGCGGAGGCCGTCGTCGCCGCCGGTCACGTCGGCCAGGTGAAAGGCGATGAAGTAGAGCATCTGGGCGAAGGCGAGGGTCAGCATCGCGAAGTAGATGCCGCGCCGGCGCAGGCAGAAGAATCCGATGACCGCGCCGCCCAGCGCGGTCAGCACCAGCCCCGCGGCGAGCCCGAGCCAGAGCGAGCCCAGATGCAGCTTCGCGAGCGCGATGCCGCAGCCGTAGGCGCCGAGGCCGTAGTACGCGGCGTGGCCGAAGGAGAGCAGGCCGGTGTACCCGTAGAGGAGGTTGAAGCCCATGGCGAGCAGGCCGAAGATCAGCACCTGGGTGGCCATGGTGCGGTTGGGCACGATGAACGGGAAGACCGCGAAGAAGGCCCAGAAGGCGAGCACCGGGTGCGCGGCGATGCGAAGCGCGCCGCTCCGGAGCAGGCTCATTCGAGCAGGCCGGCCTCGCCGAAGAGGCCGCTCGGCCGCACCAGCAGCACCACCGCCATCACCAGGAACACCATGATGTCGGCGGCCTTGGGGATGAAGAGAGTGGTGAGCCCGACGACCTGGCCGATGAGCAGCCCGGCCACCACCGCCCCGAGCAGGCTGCCCATGCCGCCCACCACGATGACCACGAAGGACTCGATCACCATGGTCACGCCCATCTCCGCGTAGGCCCCGCGCATGGGCCCGGCCAGGATGCCGGCCAGACCGGCCAGCGCGGCGCCGATGCCGAAGACCACGAGCCAGACGCGCCCGAGGTCGATGCCGAGCGCGCGGACCATCAAGGGATCGCGCGAGCCCGCGCGGATGATGAGTCCGATGTTGGTGCGCCCGAGGAAGAGGTAGAGGCCGACCAGCACCGCCACGATGATCGCGATGAGGAAGAGCCGGTAGGCCGGGAAGGCCATGAAGCCCAGGTCCACCGCGCCCGCCAGCGCCCGGGGCGGATCGAGGGTGAGCCCGATCTTGCCCCAGAACACCTTGACGCCTTCGACCAGGATCAGGGAGAGGCCGAAGGTCAGCAGCAGCGGGTCGTCGGGCGAGCGCCCGTAGAGCCGGCGGATGAGGAACCGCTCCATGAGCAGCCCGAGCACGCCGACCATGAGCGGCGCCACGATCAGCGCCACCCAGAAGCTCTTGGTGTAGGTGAGCAGGAACACCCCGAAGTACGCGCCCAGCATGAAGAGCGCGCCGTGGGCGAAGTTCACCACCGTCATCAGCCCGAAGATCAACGACAGGCCGATGGCGAGCAGCACGTAGATCATCCCCAGCACGAGGCCGGTGAAGACCTGTGCCAGGAGTGTCGAGAACTCGGGCACGAGGTCAGGCTAGGCCCTTCTCCTTGCACGTGCGGTCGTACTCCTCGTTCGCGCCGACCTTGGTCACCACGTCCATCAGGCCCCAGTCGCCCTTCGCCTTGTCGCGGCCCTTGACGATCCAGAGGTCCTGGAAGGACTTGTTGTCGCAGGCGCGCCACCACTGCTTGCCCTTGAAGTGGTCGTAGGCCGGACTCTTGCGCAGCGCGCTCGCGACCGCCTCGGCGTCGGTGGACTTGGCCAGCTCCACGCCGCGGGCCACTTCCAGCACCCCGCTGTAGGAGTAGGCGCCGTAGTCGCCCGGGGGCACGTTGAACTTCTTCATCGAGGCGTCCACGAACTTCTTGGCGGACGGGATCGAGTCCTGCAGCTCCCAGTACCAGTTGATGGCGCCGTGCACGTCCTGGTAGAGCTCGGCCCCGCCCTCCTTCAGGTAGGAGATCCAGAGCAGGGGCTGCGCCATCTTCATGGTCTTCTTCATGCCGAAGCTGATCACCTGCTTGTGCAGCGCGATGTTGTCGGCCCCCGGAGCCACGTTCATGAAGACGTCCGGCTTGGCCGCCTGGATCTTCGGGAGGTGCGCGGAGAACTCGGCGGAGCCGAGCGGATACGGAGTGGCCCCGAGGAGCGTGCCGCCCGCCTTCTGCAGCGCCTCCTGCAGCACCATGTTGCACTGCTTGCCCCACGCGTAGTCCGCGTAGACGATCCACCACTTCTTGCCCAGGTTCTCCGCCGCCCACTTGCCCATGACCCGGCAGGTGATGGTGGGGTTGAGCGCCTCGTGGAAGGTGATCGGGCTCGTGTCGGGCTTGGCGCTGATCTCGTCGGACTGGCTGGTCGAGATGTAGAGGACCTTGGACTTCTTGGTCTGCTCGTTGATCGCCATCTGCACGTGCGCGGCGAGACCGCCCACGATGAACTGGGCCTTGTCGTTCTCGATCAGTTCCTTGGTGCGCTGGGCTCCGACCGCGGGCTTGAGCTGGTCATCCCGGAAGAGCACCTCGACCTTGCGTCCCATCACGCCGCCCGCCGCGTTGAGCTGCTCCTCCGCGAGCTGGGCACCGCGCTGCATGTCCGCGGCGAGAGCCGCGAAGGGGCCGGTGAGCGGGAGCGGGCAGCCGATCCGGAGCGGGTCCTTGCTCTGCGCGCGCAGGATCGCGGGGAACGAGAGAGCCGCGGCGCCGGCCGCGGTGGTTGCCAGGAATGAGCGCCGATCCATGGAGTATCTCCTCTACGTTGAGTGAGCGCGCCTCTGCGGAGGGTCAGGTGGGCGGTATTCTAGGAGCCCCTCCCGGCCGTGTCAATCGCCTCCAGCGGCTCGTTGAAGCGGAGCCACCGTCGAGCCCGGGCAGCAGTCGCGGTGGTGCTCGCTCAGGTGGAGCACGAGCCCGTCGCGGGAGACCTGCATGTAGAGCGGCGCGGTCTCGTCGAAGCGCGCCTCCCAGTCCACCTGGAAGCCGAGGAAGCCCACGTAGAACTCCTTGGCCTTCGCCTCGTCGAAGATGCGGAAGATCGGGATGACCCGGAAGGTGGCCACGCGGTCAGCCTCCCAGGCGGCCCAGGCAGGCCGCGAGGGCGCGTGGAGATTCGCAGAGCAGATCGGCGCCCGCGTCGGCCAGCTCGCGGGGTTCTCCGTAGCCCCACCGGGCGCCGATGGACCGGATGCCATTGATCCTGGCCGCCGCGATGTCGCTGGCGCGATCGCCCACCATGACCGAGGTCTCGGCGCGGACCACGCCGGTCTCGAGGAGATGGGCCAGCAGATCCTCCTTGGCGTCGAAGCGCCCGCCGGGCTCCGCGCCGTGGACGGACTCGAAGTGCCGGGCGAGATCGAAGTGGGTCACGATGCGGGTCGCCGCGTGCCGCAGCTTCGCGGTGGCCACGAACAGCGCGCGGGCGTGCCGCGCGCTCTCTTCCAGCATCTCGGGCACGCCGTCATAGACGCGGTTCTCGAAGAGACCCACGTCGTCGTAGCGCGCGCGGTAGTGGCTGAGGGCGGCCTCGATCAGGGCCGGGTCGGTGGTGCCGAGCAGCGTCGAGAGCGTGCCGCGCAGGGGCGGCCCGATGTAGGTGGTGAGGACGTCATCGTCCGGGCACGGGTGACCGAGCCGATCGAGCGCATGCCGGATGCAGGCGGTGATCCCGGCGCGCGAGTCGGTGAGGGTGCCGTCGAGATCGAAGAGGACGGTGAGGACGCTCATGGCTACGTCAGGATGCGGAAGACGGGGTACCGGGGGGCGATCGGGGCGAGCTCGGCCTCCGATGCTTCCGCCCCGAGGCCGCCGAAGAACCGTTTCACCTCCCACGCCCACTCCTGCAGATAGGCGTGCAGGATCGGCGGCTTCTCGTGGTCGGGCACCTCCACCACGCGCACGTCCGCGGTCTTCCCGGCGACGGTGAGGCGTCCGGCGCGGCTGACGCGAATGTTGCGCACCCACTCGGTCTCGCCGCGCGGGGCGACCAGGTAGCGCTGGCCCGCGAAGCTGAGCGGGTTGACCGGGATGCGGTGCCACTCGCCGCTCTCGCGGCCCTGCACCGCGAGCACCTGCGCGCCCTTCAAGCCGAGCCCGAGGCGGCCCGCGAGGAAGGCGACGACCGGGTTGACGACCCGAGCGGTGAAGAAGCCGGGCTTGACGAAGGGGCTCGCCGGCATGATCAAGCGGATGCGGGCGTGCCGGCCACCGTGATCTCGGTCTTCCCGGAGTGTCCGACAGCCGAATAGATTCTTGCTGGCTGGTAGAGGTGCTGCCTAATTTTCATGACGGGTTTAATCGTACACGAGGCGTTGTGCGGGGCGCTACGGCATCCAGGAGCTGCGCGTTTCGTTCTCGTGCTCACTATTACTAGTTACTGTTTACTAGTACTGTTCCAAAGCCCCGGGACTCGGCTAGCAGAACACGCTGATGCGCTCCCGCGCCCTGCTCACCGTGCTTGGGGGCGTAGTGGGTTGGCTCCGCGGTTGAGCGTGGGGTGGCGCTAGGTATGGCTATCGGTCCGGCCGTAGGATACTCACTGCCGAACTCGGCAGCACTGGCTCAGTGAGCAGGCGCTCGCGTGGTCCGGCCTGCCGGTCGTCACCATCCGACCGACGATGTTCCTGGAAAGCTTTCCCCCTCTGGCTCCGGTTGCGGCGGCTGATGTCGCCCGGGTGGTCGCTGCCGTTCTCGCCGACCCCGGGCCGCATCTGGGCCGGATATACGAACTCACCGGTCCGCGGTCACAAGACATGCACGGGGTCGCCCGGGAGTTCTCGGACGCGCTCAACCGTGAGGTCACGTACTCCGACATCCCCGCCGAGGATTGGGAACGCGGGATCAAGAAGTGGGGGGTGCCGGAGCACCTCACCCGGCATCTCGTGGCGATGGGCGAGTTGCACCGGGCGGGTCGGTATGACCGGCTGGCGGACGGCGTGGAGCGGGTGACCGGCCGGCCGGCGATCAGCGTCCGCGAATTTGTGTCGCTTCACGCGGATGAGTTCGGCGGTCG
>DATFUK010000128.1:0-7771 GCA_035260865.1 Candidatus Methylomirabilota bacterium
CACCTCGGCGCCGCGGCGCAGCGCCGCCGTCGCGACCGCCTGGCCCATCTTCCCGGACGACCGGTTCGAGATGTAGCGCACCGGATCGATGGGCTCGCGCGTGGGGCCCGACGTCACCAGCACCCGCTCACCGACCAGGTCGCGCCGCGGAGCCAGGAGGCGCTCGAGCGCCTCGAGGACGGCGTCGGCCTCGGGCAGGCGCCCGCGGCCCGAGAGCCCGGACGCGAGCGCGCCCGCGTCCGGCTCCAGCACGATGACCCCGCGCGCGCGGAGCGCCGCCACGTTCGCGGTCACCGCCGCGTGATCCCACATGCCGCCGTCCATGGCGGGCGCCATCAGCACCGGGCCGCGGGCGGCGAGGAGCAGCGTGGTGAGGAAATCGTCGGCGATGCCGTGGGCCGCCTTGGCCAGGAGGTTGGCGGTGGCGGGGGCCACGATCAGGGCGTGGGCCCGCTCCGCGAGCGCGACGTGCTCGACCGCCTCCGCGCTCTGGGGATCGAAGAGGTCGGAGAGCACCGGCCGGCCGGAGAGCGTGCGGAAGGTGAGCGCGCCCACGAAGCGCTCGGCGTGGGCGGTGGTGACCACCGTGACCTGCGCGCCCGCGCGGGTCAGCTCGCGCAGCAGGAAGACCGCCTTGTAGGCGGCGATGCTGCCGGTGACGCCCAGGATCAGCTCTTTGTTGTGGAGGGTCATGGTGTTTGCTCGCTCTACCGTACGCCCGATTTACCGTACGCCCGATTTACGGTTCAAGTCTTTAAGCTCTATTGAATGCGGGGGCCCAGACATGGCCCCCGCACTCCCCCAGGTTGCGGACACTCGTTCAAGACTTGTCGTGTCTTGTTTGGACTCGCTTCAGATTTTCGTCGCGTCCTCTTCCTTGACCCGATAACCGACGCGGGACTCGGCGATCTCCTCGAGGGCGTTGCTGGTCGGCTTCTTGTGACGGCTCTCGACCTGGGACTTGGCGCCGCGGTTGAGCTGGCGCGCGCGCTTGGCCGCGAGCACGACCAGCATGTAGCGGTTGGAGACGTTGTCCAGGGACTTTTCCAGCGATGGGAACGACATCAAGCGGGTACCTCCATGTCGGGGAATCTGAGGGTCAGTCGGCTCGTGCGGCAGCGCTCGGCCTGGATGATGGTCGCGAGCTGGTCCACCGCGTCCTTCACGTCACGGTTGATGATCAGGTAATCGTACTGCCGCCACGCCGCGATCTCTTCGCGGGCCCGGCTGAGCCGGCGCGCGATGTCGCCGGCGGAATCGCTCTTGCGCTCGCGCAACCGGGCCTCGAGCTCGGCCATCGAGGGGGCCATGATGAAGACCGACACCGCCTCCGGGTAGCGCTGGCGAAGCTGCCGGGCCCCGTGGGTGTCGATGTCGAGCAGCACGTCGAGGCCCCGGCTGAGCGCGCTCTCGAGGGCCTTGGCCGGGGTGCCGTAGTGGTGGCCGTGCACCTGCGCCCACTCCGCGAACTCGTCGCGGGCGCGCATGGCGGTGAACTGGCCCTCGGAGACGAAGAAGAAATCGGTGCCTTCCTTCTCCCCGGGGCGCGGCGCCCGCGTGGTGTGGGAGACCGAGTAGTAGAGCTCGGGCACGAGCGAGCGAACCTCGTGGCAGAGCGTCGTCTTGCCCGCCCCCGACGGGGCCGACACCACCACCAGCGTTCCCCGACGCTTGATCAGCTGCAAGGCACTCTCATATCCGCTCGCCTCGCCTGCGGCTCGCCATATTACTCATATCCGCTCGCCTCGCCTGCGGCTGCGGCTCGCCAAGCTATTCAAGATTCGCCACTTGCTCGCGCATCTTCTCGAGCGTGGACTTGGCCGCGATCACCGCCTGGGAGATCTCCAGATCGTCCGCCTTGGAGCCGATGGTGTTCACCTCGCGGTTGATCTCCTGGATCAGGAAGTCGAGCGTGCGCCCCACCGGTCCGTCACCGGCGAGCAGCGCGCCGAGCTGGGTCAGGTGCGCCCGCAGGCGCGCCAGCTCCTCGCTCACGTCCGTCTTGTCGGCCCACACCGCGATCTCGGTCGCGAGCCGCGCCGGGTCGATCTCCGCGCCGGCCAGCATCGCATGCATCCGCTCGCGGAGACGCGCGGCCCGTCGTTCGACCGCCATCGGGGCGCGCTGTGCCACCGTGTCGACGTGCGCGGCCAGCGTCGCGCCGAGGCCGGTCAGCTCCTGGCCCAGGGCGCGCCCCTCGGTCTCTCGGCGCTCCACCAGCTCCGCCAGCGCGGCGCTGAGCGCCCGCTCGAGCAGGGGCCACGCCTCCTCGGCGGACAGAGGGGGCTGCTCCTCGCGCGTCAGCACGCCCGACTGCCCCATCACCCAGCCGAGCGACGGGCCGTCTCCGAGGCCGAGCGCCTGGGCGAGCGTGCGGGCGGCCTCGGCGTACTCCTTGGCCTGGGCCAGGTTGACGGTGAGCGGATTCAGCACGGTGCCTTCGGGTGCGGTGACCGTCGCGCTCACGTCGACGCGGCCGCGCTGCACCGCCGCCTGGATCAGCCGGCGGGCGTCCGCTTCGAAGGCGCCCAGGATCCGGGGCAGCTTGAGGGAGACGTCGAGGTGCCGGTGGTTCACCGACTTGCACTCGACCGAGAGGATCGTGCGCGCCCCCGGCGCCTCCGCCCGCCCGTAACCGGTCATGCTGCGGATCATCGCTGCATCTCCGGGTCGGGGGTGGTGAGGGGGGATTCCCGCGCTGCCATCACCGGACGATAGCCCAAAAAACCTTATGTGTCAATGTCTTTGGGCCAATCAGGCGTTGACAGCCCACGCCGGCGGCATGTAGAGTTCCCACCATGGCGGAGCAGCCGAGATCGGCGTCCTGGACGCGCCGGGACTTCTTGAAATCCACCGCGGTAGCCGGCGGTCTGGCGGTCACGGCTGCCCGGCCGGGTCCGGCCTGGGCGCAGGGCCTGAAGACCATCTCGGCCTCGCACAGCGTCTCGACCTTCGTCTACGGCCAGCACCTGGTGGCCGCCCAGAAGAAGCTCTTCGAAGAGGAAGGCGTCAAGACGCCCGATTTCGTGGTCCCCGGGGGTGGCGCCAAGGTGGTCCAGGCCCTGGCCGCGGGACAGGTGCAGTTCGCCCTCGGCGACTCCAACCACCCGCTCAAGATCACCGAGAAGGGTAAGGACGCGCTGATGGTCTTCGCGACCGACACGCGCTGCTCCTACGCCAACATCGTGGTGCGCAAGGAGCTGTGGGACAAGGGCGTGAAGACGGTCGAGGCGCTGGCCGACCAGAAGCTGGTGGGGCGCAAGACGGTGGTCGCGGCCACCGCCATCGGCTCGGGCACCTACGTCTACGGGGTCTACGTGCTACAGAACCTCAAGGGCGGGGACGGCAAGCCGGTGAACGACCACGTGGAATGGGTGGGCGGCGGCGCCTCGACCACCATGCTGGGCGGTCTCAAGGCGGGCAAGTTCGACGCGATCATGGCGGTGCCGGAGTGGCAGGCGGCCGCGGTCGAGGAGGGTTTCGGCAAGCCGCTCTACGACATCCAGGACGAGAAGGCCTGGAACCGCGTCTTCGGCGGGCCCATCCCGGTCACGGTGGGCTACGTCCTGAAGGAGACCATCGAGAAGTCGCCCGACCTCGTGCAGGCCTACGTCAATGCCTGCTACCGCGCGCAGCAGTGGATTCGCCGCGCCAAGGACGACGAGATCACCGACCTGCTCTGGAAGCCCTACATGGACACCTTCAAGCGCGAGGTGGTGCTGGAGTCCGTGCGCTACTACCGGACGATCTTCGACTGGGACTTCGTGATCGAGGAGAAGGACTACGAGCGCGGCATGAAGGTGTGGGTGCCCACCGCGGTGGAGAAGCCGATCCCGTACAAGCAGGCGGTGGACATGAGCTTCGTCAAGAAGGCGCAGGCCAAGTACAAGTAAGCCGCCGCTGGTGCCGCCGCGCGTCCGCGTGTCCATCCGGGACCTCGCGAAGACCTTCACCCAGGGCCCCCGCGAGGTCCCCGCCGTCTCGCCGGTCTCCTTCGACGTCCACGAGCGCGAGTTCGTCGCCATCGTGGGCCCGTCCGGCTGCGGCAAGTCCACCATCCTCAACATGATCGGCGGCCTCATCGCGCCGTCCTCCGGGGAGATCGTGGTGGACGGCCAGCGAATCAGCGGGGCGCCGCCGCCCCAGGTCGGCTACGTCTTCCAGAAGGACACCGTCTTTCCGTGGCGGACGGTGGAGCGCAACATCGCGCTCGGCCTGGAGTACCGCAAGGTTCCGGCCGAGGAGCGGGCCGCGCGCGTGCGCCAGGCGATCGCGCTGGCCGGGCTGCAGGGCTTCGAGGATGCCTTCCCGGCCACGCTGTCCGGCGGCATGCGGCAGCGGGTCGCCCTCATGCGCTCCCTGGTGGTGGACCCGGAGATTCTCTTGATGGACGAGCCCTTCGGCGCGCTCGATACGCACACCAAGCTGAACCTGCACACCGAGCTGCTCGCGATCTGGCAGGCGAAGCGGCAGACCGTGATCTTCGTGACCCACGATCTCTCCGAGGCGATCACCCTGGCCGACCGCATCGTGGTGATGACCCGACGGCCGGGACGGATCAAGCTGATCCACGACGTGAGCCTCCCGCGCCCCCGGGACGTGATCCGCCTCCGCGAGACCGACGAGTACTCCCGTGAGTACTCCGAGATCTGGCACACCCTCGGCGAGGAATTCCGGGCGCCCACCCCATGATGGCAAGACGGAGAACGGCTGTCCGCCGCTGGGGGAGTGCGGGGGCCATGTCTGGGCCCCCGCAGCTGAAGAGCCTTGAAGAAGTAACCGGTCGTCCGCGGAACGGCTATCCGAAATGACCAAGGACCGCCTCCGCGTCCTCGCCTGGCAGCTCCTGATCCTGGTCGCGGTCCTGGCCGCCTGGCAGTACCTGACCGGGATCAAGGCGATCTCGAAGACGCCCGGCCTCTACTGGATCGACCCCTTCTTCATCAGTCGTCCGTCCGCGATCCTGGAGCGCCTGCTCTATCTCATGTCGCCTCGGGTGCGGCTGACCATCTGGCAGATGGCGCTGTCCACCGTGCAGTCCACCGTGTGGGGCTTCCTGGTCGGCATCTCCACCGGCTTCGTGGCGGGCCTGGTCCTGGGGCGGAGCGACGGGCTGGCGCGAATCTTCCAGCCCTACATCGTGGCGTTCAACTCGCTGCCGCGCATCGCGCTGGTGCCGCTCATCACCATGATCTTCGGCTTCGGCCTGCTCGCCAAGATCGTGCTCGCCTGGAGCATCGTGTTCTTCATCGTGTTCTTCAACACCTTCCAGGGCGCCCGGAGCGTGGACGCGGACCTCATCCACTCCGCCCGCTTCCTCGGCGCCTCCGAGCGCCAGATCATGACGAGCGTGATCGTGCCCTCCGCGCTCGCGTGGACCTTCGCGTCCCTGACCCCCTCCATCTCCTTCGCCCTCATCGGGGTGGTGGTCGGCGAGTTCATCGGCGGCGAATCGGGCGGGGGGCTCGGCTACCTGATCATCCAGTCCCTGGGCACCCTGAACGCGGCCGACATGATGGTGGCGCTCCTGGTGCTGGGCGTGATCGGGATCGTGATGGCGCTCGGGATCAAGCAGGTGGAGACGCGCCTGCTGCGCTGGCGGCCGGAGTACCAGAAGCGCTGACCGCGTGAGGGGTCAGCGCGCGGTGTAGGCGGTCAGCTCTTCCTCGTAGGTCCCCGCGGCGGTATCGGTGCCGCGGACCTTGACCCAGCCCTTCACCTTGGCGCTGTACCAGAACTCCTGCGAGGCGCCGCTCTCGATCTCGCGCCGCGACACCTTGAAGGCCTTAAAGGTTCCCGCGGGCGTCTTGATCTCCTCGTAGGTCTCCACCATCCAGACCCCGGTGAGCACGAAGCTGCGGTCCTGCGTCGGCCCGTCCACCCATGTCACGGTGGCCGACCACGTCCGCCCGACCTGGAGCGGCCACTGCCAGTCCTCGGGCGGCATCGCGCGCCGCACCGTGCGATCGCCGGTGACCCGCGCCAGGTAGCCGAGCTGCTTGGTGTACCAGTAACGCGAGTCACCCGCCTCGACCTCGTAGGCGTCGTAGCCCTCGAAGATGCCCTCGCGCAGCACCTTCCGGGTGATCGTGTAGGCGCCGTCTTTTCCCTTGCCTCGATACGTCCACGATTCGCCCGCGGTCCAGCGGGGCCGCTCCGTCAGCTGGACGGTCCGCGACTCGCCGGCGCTCTCGCAGCCGGCCAGCAGGGCCACGAGGGGGAGCAGGGCGAGCAACCGAGCGGCCGCGCGAGAGTGACGCATGAGCCTGCCTTCGAGCATACCGCAGTTGACAGGAGTGACCGCCAGTCCTAGAGAAGTGTCTGAGGGGGAACCGACATGACGACCACCAGGCCCACGACCATCGAGCTCGAAACCCGCTCGGCCCGGGAAGTGGTGGACATCACGGAGCGGGTCGGCGCGCTCGTGACCGGCACCCCGGACGGAAGCTGCCACCTCTTCCTGCGCCACACGACCGCGGGCCTGATGATCCTCACCGGGGAGGAGGGGGTCCCCGAAGACATCATGGACATCCTCCAGGGTCTGGTCCCGCCGCGGGCCTACCGGCACGACTCGGCCGCCCACGTGGCGGCGCACTTCCTGAGCGGCCTGGTGGGACCGAGCGTCCACGTGCCGGTGCAGGGCGGGCGCCTCGCCCTCGGGGAATTCCAGCGGATCGTCCTGATGGAGTTCGAGGGGCCGCGCCGGCGGGAGGTCGAGCTGCGCCTGCTCGCGGAATCCTAGGCGCCGAAGCGCGCGACGTACGGGAGGCTGCGGTACCGCTCGTCCCGATCGAGGCCGTAGCCGACCACGAAGACGTCGGGGATCTCGCGGCCCACGTAGTGGAGCGTGAGCCCCTCCGGCCGCGGGCACCGCTTGGCGAGCAGCGTGCAGACGCGGATGGAGGCCGGGTTCCGGGTCTGGAAGTTGCGCAGCAGGTAGGCGAGGGTGCGCCCGCTCGCGCAGATGCCCTCAACCACGACGATGTCCCGCCCCTCGATCGGCTCGTCCAGGTCCTTGCGGATCCGGACCACTCCCGAGGCGGTCACCGGCCCCGGGCCGTAGGGAACCACCGAGATGAAGTCCACCGTCACCGGCACGGTGAGGGCGCGCATGAGATCGGAGAGGAAGATCGCCGACCCCTTGAGCACCCCGATGAGATGGGCCGGGCGATCGCCGTAGTCGGCGGAGATCTGGGCGGCCAGCCGCGCGACCTCGGCCTGGATCGCCTCGCGATCCACGAGGATCTCGCCCGGACCGTCGCTCCCGGCCGGCATCAGGCGAACCGGGTGGCCTGGAGGAACTCCCGCGACTGCCGGATCAGGTCTCCGGGCACGAGCCCGGCCCGCTCCCAGCTGTCGAAGCACTGCGAGATCGTCAGCACCGCGTGCAGGGTGTAGCCGCGCGCCGCCAGGAGCTCCCGGCCGCCCTGCTCCCGGTCCACCAGGATGACCAGGTCCTTCACGACCAGGCCCGCCTCTTCCAGAGGGAGGATCGCCTCGAGCTTGCTCGCCCCGTCGGTGATGATGTCGTCGATCAACACGACCCGCTCGCCCGCCTTGAACTGCCCCTCGATGCGCTTCCGCGTGCCGTAGCCCTTCTCCTCGCGCCGGGGATAGACGAGGGGGACACCGCCGGCGAGGCTGGTCGCCACCGCGAGGGGCAGGCCCGCGTAGGGGATGCCGGCGATCCGGTCCACGCGGCAATGGCCCACCGCTTCCGCCATCAGCGCCCCGATGCGCGCGAGCACGTCGGGATGAGAGATCACCACGC
>DATFUK010000129.1:0-5755 GCA_035260865.1 Candidatus Methylomirabilota bacterium
CCCGACTCGCTTGGTGGAGGGCCTTCCAGGACAAACTACGGGAACTGGGGTACGTGGAAGGGCAGACTGTCGTCTTTCAACCGCGATGGGGAAACGGACAGGTGAGCCGACTCCAGGGTTTAGCCACCGAACTTGTTGCCGCCAACGTTGACATATTGGTGACAGCGGGCCACCCTGCCGCGCTCGCGGCCAAGCAGGCAACAAGCTCTATTCCCATCGTGACCGCGAACGGTCCCGACCCAGTCGAGCTCGGACTGGCGGAGAGCTTGGCGCGGCCCGGCGGAAACGTCACGGGGATGACCTCGATATCCAGCGAGTTGTCCGCGAAACGACTGGGACTGCTCAAAGAGCTGATCCCACACGTGTCCAGAATGGCCGCCCTCTCGGATCGTACTGCTCGCGGGTCGGCGCTCAATGTACGCGACACGGAGGCTGCGGCCCGATCACTAGGAATCGCTGTGCAAAGTGTCGCTGTGCGTCCCGATCCTAAAGAGTACGATGCCGCATTCCTGGCCATGAAGCGCGGCGGCGCTGGGGCGGTCATCGTGGTGCAAAGCTCGGCGTTTTTTGCCGGCTACCCGCGGATCAGTGATCTCGCCCTCACACACCGCCTGCCCAGCGTCGGCGGATCGAAGGAGTATCCCCAGGCTGGTGGACTCATCAGTTACGGTGCCGACTACCCAGATCTATTCCGGCGCTCTGCCGTCTTCGTGGACAAGATCCTCAGGGGCGCGAAGCCCGGCGACCTGCCCATCGAGCAAGCTAGCAAGTTCGAGTTGGTCATCAACCTGAAGACCGCGAAGGCCCTCAGCCTGACGATCCCGCCGTCGCTCCTGCAGCGGGCGGATCAGGTGATCGAGTGACCACGCGCTGGCTCGTCACCTGCTCCTGCGGCTGGGAGCGCAAGTGTGTGCCGCGCTTACGCTGACGTAGGCGGGTGCACTCCCGTTACCGGGCGCTACGACTCGCCCAGTACTCGCACCCCTCTAGAGGCCGCACCTTCGGGCTCATCTTGCGTCGTGCGATTGTCCACGTCGCTGCGAGCAGGATACGCCAAGCCTTGCTCACAGGGTTGCCGCGCTGGAACGTGGCACGGGCCTTGCCGCTCAGTGATCAGGTCCGCCCAGTAGGGCGTCAATTAACCCCTAAGGGGCTGGACCGATTCAAGCCGGTGACAAGGAGCGTCCATGGACACGACCGAGGATGTCATGACGGCGGGGCGGGCCACACCGAGTCCCTTTCGCCGCCCGCCTTCCCCGAAGCCGACACCATCGACAGGAAACGCTCGGACACAACCAAGGCGGCCGGTGCTCGAATCTACGGCGCCCGCTGCGGCGCTGACCGCGGCGCCTGATGCAGCTCCGGACGCAACCACGCAGGCCGTGCCCATCAAATCCGTCACGCCGCAGCAGTACGAGCGTCTCCGCCGGACTGGAGCGCGGTGGTTCTTCTGGGTTGGCGGCCTGACGCTGATCAACGCGCTGATGCGCTTCACCGGGCAGACGATGCGCTTCATCATCGGGCTCGGGACGACAGAGCTCGTCACGGGCCTGGCGGCACGATCGGGACGCGGATGGACGCCGGCGATTCTGCTCGACGTCATCTTCATCGGCGGCTTTTTCCTGCTCGGTCACCTTGCGCTGAAGGGGCACCGATTGGCATATGCCATCGGCATCGCGGTGTATGGACTCGACGGGCTGATCTTTCTCCTGGGGCAGCGCTGGATCGGCCTCGGCTTTCATGTCTTCGTCCTGGTGATGATGATCAACGGGCTCCACGCTGCCCGCAAACTCGATACGCGTTCCGGTTGACCTCCGGCGGCTGGTCTCCATGCGGCCGAGCTACCACCGATACGTGAGACCCGTTCCGCCACATGGGCCGGCTCCTGTAGAGAATGTTTGCCGGAGAGCTAATTCGTCCATGGCGGCCTGAACCTTCACGGGATCCTCCTGAAGGTCCTTGGACGAACACTCGGCACAATAGACCTGCCCCTCTTGTGCCGGAGTCGCTCGCGCACCATGCTTTCCATCACGTTGTAGCTCATCGCACGTCCCTCTCGACCACGATCAGGCACCTACGGGTCAATGCGGACAATTTCAGACGGGCGGATGTATCTACGACTCGGCGGAGGGATGGAGCGTATCCAGGTAGGCCTGCCACTCCCAGACGAGCAGCGATTGCTTCTTGGTATTGCAGTCCTTGCAGGCGGGCACCATGTTGGCGCGGATCGAGCGGCCGCCGCGCACCAGCGGGACCACGTGATCGAGCGTCAGCGCCTTCGCGCCGACCGCGCGCCGGCAATAGTGGCAGAGGCCCGGGGCGACGCGCCGTCGCCACCACGCGGTCTGGCGAAGGGCACGGGCCCGCGCCTTCTCGCGGCGCAGCGTGTCGTCGTCCACCTCGCGCGTGTAGCGATCGTCGCTCACCGGTCCTCCGCGGCCACGGTGGAGAGTCGCTGGGACAGCTCCTCCCACTCCTTCATGAGCCAGGCCACGCGCTCCTCCGTCTCCTTGCGCGACTGAGCGATCTCGCGGGCCTTCGGCCCGTCGCGGTAGAGATCCGGATCGGCGAGCGCCAGCCCGATCTCCTGCTGGCGCGCTTCCAGCTCCTGGATCTGCGCTTCCACCGCGCTCAGGCGGATCTTGATCGCCTTGATCTCGCGATCCACGGCCTTGTTGCGCTTCTTGCTCTCCACGGTTTCCTTCTTCAAGCTTGTCTTATGCGGGGGCCCAGAAATGGCCCCCGCACTCCCCCCATCCGCGGACTCCCGGGAACTGCTGCGGACGCTCGCTTGCTCCGCGGACCTTCGTTCCGGCGCCGCCGACCGTTCCGGCGCTGTCGTCCGTTGTGCGGTCGTGGGTGTCGATCGATCCTCCGCCGCGGGGGCCGGCGCGGCCTTGCTGTCGAGGTAGTCGTCGTAGCTCCCGAGATGGGTGGTGAGCCGGCCGCGCGCGACCTCGACCACCTGGGTCGCGATGCGGTTGATGAAGTAGCGGTCGTGGGAGATGAAGACGATGGTCCCGGTGAAGCCCCCGAGCGCGTCCTCCAGCACCTCCTTCGACGCGAGGTCCAGGTGGTTGGTGGGCTCGTCCATGCACAGCAGCGCGGCCGGGCGCGCGAGCATCTTGGCCAGGGCCAGGCGCGCCTTCTCGCCGCCGGACAGGACCGCCACCTTCTTGCCCACCGCGTCGCCGCTGAAGAGGAAGCTGCCGAGGATCGTGCGCAGCCGCGAGATCTGCGCCTCCGGGGCCGCGTGCTCGAGCTCCTCCAGCACGGTGCGCGACGGATCGAGCGCGTCGAGCTGGTGTTGGGCGTAGTACTGCACCTCCACGTGGGAGCCGAGCAGGCGCTCGCCCTTGTCGAACTCGAGCGCGCCCGCCAGCATCTTCAGCAGCGTGGACTTCCCCGCCCCGTTGACGCCCACCAGGGCCACCCGGTCGCCGCGCTCCACCTGGAAGTCCATCCCCGCGTACACCACGTTGTCGCCGTAGGCCTTGTGCACGCCGATGAGCCGGCCGACCAGGCGGCCGGTGCGCGGCGGCTGCGGGAACGAGAAATGGATCCGGCGCGCCGCCGCCTCC
Organism: Candidatus Methylomirabilota bacterium; assembly: GCA_035260865.1. Taxonomy (GTDB): domain Bacteria; phylum Methylomirabilota; class Methylomirabilia; order Rokubacteriales; family CSP1-6; genus CAMLFJ01. The sequence goes on from DATFUK010000129.1 coordinate 3,582, forward strand.
GTCTCGATCCGGTCCATACGATCGAGCATCTTCACCCGGCTCTGCACCTGTCGGGCCTTGGACGCCTTGTAGCGGAACCGATCGATGAACCGCTCGATCTCGGCCACCCGCTTGGCCTGGTTGCGCGCCTGCGCCTCGAGCAGCGCCTGGCGGGCCTCGCGCTCCACCAGGAAGTGATCGTAGTCGCCGTGATAGATCGTCACGCCCCCGCCGCCGAGATCCGCGATGGCGGTAACCATCCGGTTCAGGAAGTACCGGTCGTGGGAGACGATGACCACGGTGCCCTCGTAGGCGGCCAGGAAGTTCTCGAGCCACCCGAGCGACTCCAGGTCGAGGTGGTTGGTCGGCTCGTCGAGGAGCAGCAGGTCCGGTCGCAGCAGTAGCAGGCGGGCCAGGGCCGCTCGCATGCGCCAGCCCCCCGAGAACTCGGCGAGCGGGCGATGGATCGCGCCCGATTCGAACCCGAGCCCGTCGAGAATGATCTTGGCTTCCGCCTCGAGCCGGTAACCGCCCATGGCCTCGAAGCGATGCTGGACCTCGCCGTAGGTGTCGGTGAGCCCGGCCGGGGCGTCGGGCCCCGCCATGCGGTCGGCGAGCGACTCGAGCTGCGCTTCGAGCCGCCACACCTCGTCGAAGCCCGAGAGGGCCTCCGCGAGCACGGTCCGGTCCTCGCCGCCCGTGACCTCCTGCGGCAGATAGCCCACGGTGACCCCGGTGTCCTGGTGGACGCGCCCGGCGTCGGGCTCCTCCACGCCGGCCAGGATGCGGCACAGCGTGGTCTTGCCCGCGCCGTTCGGGCCCACGAGCCCGATCCGCTCGCCGCGCCCGATGCGCCACGACATGCCGCGCAGCAGCTCCTGGCCGCCGTAGCCTTTCGACACCGCGTCGAGACTGATCACCGTCGCCCTCCCCGCAAGGTCCCGTCCACTACCCCATCGTCTGCACGCGCTCGGGCGCGATCTTGTAGATGACGCGCACCTCGCCCGGCTTGCGGTACGGGTACTTGTCCTGCCCGAGATACTTCTTCGCGAGCGAGTCGATGTGGGCGTCCGCCCCGGACTCGGTGACGTCGGTGACGCGGCCGCGCACCTGCAGGTATCGGTACGGGTTGTCCGGATCCAGGATCGATAGCGCCACCACCGGATTGCGCCGCAGGTTCTTGTCCTTCAGCCGGCCCTTGGCGGTATTGAAACGGACGTGAGTGCCGTCCCAGTCCACCCACACCGGCGTCACCTGGGGCGTGCCGTCGGTGTTCACGGTGGCCAGGTTGGCGAATGCCTTCTTCTGCAGGATGTCCTTGTAGCCGTCGGGAATGCTCGCCATCGTCTTCTCCTTTGGTCTCGTTCTCGTTCTCGTTCGATCTCAGCCGGCCCCACCGGGCCCGCTGTCCGTCAGGGTCCGCGCGCGCGCCTCCGCCAGCCCGCGCACCGCGAGCAGCAGCCGCACCAGGCACTGCTGCACGAGCTGCGAATCCTGGGCGGTCGGGTCCGCCATCCAGTCCTGCGCCCACTCGCGCTTCTCGGCCTGGAACCCGAGCGTGGGCGACAGGGCCTTCAGACGAAGCAGCAGATCGTCGGCGGGCAGGCCGGAGGCCCGCAGCCGCGCCACCACCGCTCCCCGCACCGCCGCGTTCCAGATCCCGGTCAGGGCCTCCAGCAGCGCCGCATAGCAGGTCGCGGCCGGTCGCTCCTTGAGATGCTCGATGACCATCCCGAGTAGCGGGTGGGCGGCCGGCTCCCCTTGTTCGTCCACCCCGAGCAGGCCGGCGAGCAGGGGCTCCTTCGAGAGGTCGGGGATCGCCTCGAGGAGCCGGATCAGCTCCGACACCGGGACGGCCGGCAGGCCGGCGAGCCGGTCGAGCAGGGGGGCGTCCGCTCCGCCGGGGGCGCTCATATCTCGGTCCCCGACGGCGCGACCGGCTTGCGGCCGACGGCAAGATTCCGCACGTGGCCGGGAGGCACGAGGAAGGCGGACAACAGGGCGGCCACCGCGATCACGAGGCCCACCACGAACACGCCGCTGATCGCGTGCGCCAGCACCGGCCGCATCTGGCCCAGTACCGCCTCCCCCAGGGTCGCCCGGGTGATCGGATTCACCGCGAGATCGGGATGAGCGGCCAGCCAGCGCAAGGGTTCCAGCAGCGGGGCGGGCGCAGTCGCGACCAGGCCGTCGAG
>DATFUK010000130.1:0-6089 GCA_035260865.1 Candidatus Methylomirabilota bacterium
CTCGTACACGCTGAGATTGGGGAAGATGCGCCGTTCCTCCGGCACGTAGCCGATCCCGAGCTGCACGATCCGGTAGGGCGCCAGCGCGGTGATGTCGTCGCCGTTCCACGTGATCCGGCCCCGCCGCGCGCGCAGCACCGCCATGATCGTCTTGAGCGTGGTGGTCTTCCCGGCTCCGTTGCGCCCGAGCAGCGCCACCGCCTCGCCCGCCTCGACGGTGAGGGAGACGCCCTGGAGCACGTGGCTCAGCCCGTAGTAGGCGTCGACGGTCTCGACCCGGAGCATGCGCGCCTCAGTCCCGCAGGTAGACGCGGCGCACGTCCGCGTTCTCGCGGATCTCCGCCGGGCTGCCCTCGGCGAGGATCTCGCCGTAGTTGAGCACGGTGATGCGGTCGGAGATGCCCATCACCACCTCCATGTCGTGCTCCACCACCACGATCGTGACGTGGCCGGCCAGCCGGCGCACGAAGGCGGCGGTGCGCTGGGTCTCGTCGGGGCTCATGCCCGCGGTGGGCTCGTCGAGGAGGAGGAAGTCGGGGTCGGTGGCGAGCGCGATGCCGATCTCGAGGTAGCGCTGCTCGCCGTGCGAGAGCTCGCTGGCCCGCGCGTGGCGCTTGGCGGCCAGGCCCAGGTGGCGGAGGATCTCCTCCGCGCGCGCGGTCACCGCGGTGAGCCCGTCCGCGCTGCCCCAGAAGCGGTAGTGGGTCACCCGAGACTGGGCCGCGATGCGGATGTTCTCGAGGACGGTGAGGTCGCCGAAGATGTTGGTGACCTGGTAGGAGCGCGCGATGCCGAGCCGGGAGACCGCGTGGGCGGGCAGCCCGGTGATGTCCCGGCCCTTGAACAGGATGCGGCCGCTCGACGGCGGCAGCACGCCGGTGAGGAGGTGGAAGAACGTGGTCTTGCCCGCGCCGTTCGGGCCGATCACCGAGCGCAGCTCGCCCGCCCGCACCTGGAAGCTCACCCGGTTGACCGCGGTGAGGCCCCCGAAGGTCTTGGTGAGGGCCTGGCTCTCGAGCACCTGTCCGTCCTCCGGTCTCGGCCGGCGGCGCGCGCCGACCAGTCGCTCGGGCTCCAGGGGCTCCTCGCTCTCCGCGGGGCCGGCCGCCGGAGCCCGCCGCCCCGCGAGGAGCCGGGTCAGGCTGCCCACGATGCCGTCGGGGAGGAAGAGCACGATCAGCACGAAGGCGCCCCCGACGAAGACCTCCCAGTACTCGAGATACTTGCTGAGGAAATCGCGCATCCAGATGAAGACGCCGGCGCCCACGAAGGGGCCGAGCAGGGTCCCGGTCCCCCCGAAGAGCGTCATGATCAGGACCGAGCCCGACATCGTCCAGTGGATGTTCTCGATCGGCACGAACTCGAGCACGACGGTGAGCAGCGCGCCGGCCAGCCCCGAGAAGAAGCCCGAGATCGCGAAGGCGGCGAGCCGGACCCGGCGGGTGTCGTACCCGCAGGCGGCCGCGCGCGTCTCGTTGGCCTTGACCGCGCGCATCACGCGCCCCAGCGGCGAGCGCAGCAGGTGGCGGATCGCCAGCATCGCGAGGAAGATGCAGGCCGCGATCACGTAGTAGCGGGTGATCGGCCGCTTGGAGAGCCGCCAGCCGAGGGGATCGCTCAGGTAGAGGATGGGCAGGTTGCCGAGGCCGTCGGTGCCGCCGGTCACCGGCGTCCACATGAGCACGATGTAGTAGAAGACCTGGGACAGCGCCAATGTGAGCATGGCCAGGTAGACGCCACGCTTGCGCAAGACCAGGACGCCTAGTATCAGCGACGTCACGAGCCCGCCCACCGCCCCCGCCAGGATGCTCAGCTCGAGCGGGAGATGGTAGCGCGCGAGCAGGATCCCGGTGACGTAGGCGGCCACGCCCAGGAACGCGGAGTGCCCGAGCGAGAGCACGCCCGCGTGACCGAGGAGCACGTCGTAGGCGAGGGCGAACAGGCCGAAGACCAGGACCTCGGTGAGCAGGCCCAGGTAGAACGGCGTATGGTCGGCGTAGAGCGGCGCGGTGGCCAGCACCAGCGCGGCCAGGACCAGGCCTTTCACTCCTCGGACATCCCCTCCTGGCCGAACAGTCCGCGCGGCCGCACGAGCAGCACGAGGGCCATCGCGAGGTAGATCACCACGTCGGCCAGCACGTCGTAGACCATGCCGGTGAGGGCGAGCGTCTCCCCGATGAGTAGCCCGCCCGCGACCACTCCAAGAAAGGTACCCATCCCGCCGACCACCGTCACGATGAAGCACTCGATGAGCACGAGGCCGCCCATCTCGGGGGCCACCGCGACCAGCGGCGCGGTGATCACCCCCGCGAAGGCGGCGAGCGCCGCGCCGAGGGCGTAGGTGGTCGTCCACGTGCGGGCCACGTTGATGCCCATGAGCTGGACCATGAGGTTGTCGCTGGTGCCCGCCCGGATCACGAGGCCGAGGTTGGTCTTGTTGAGCAGGAGCCAGATCAGGGGCAGCAGCACCGCGGTGACCACGAGGATGAAGACGCGGTAGCGGTGGACGTCCAGCGCCCCGATCCGGAAGAGCGAGCCGGAGAGCGCCTCCGGGATCGCGAACGGCTTGCCGGGACGGCCGAAGGTCATCCGCACCAGGTCCGGGATCATGATGGCGAGCCCGTAGGTCACGAGCACGCCCGCGAAGTTCGCGTTCTTGGTCCCGTAGATGCGCTTGAGCACCCCGCGCTCGACGAGGACCCCGACGAGGCCGACCCCGAGCGGCGCGGTGAGCAGGGCGAGCCAGAAGCTCCCGGTGAGCTGGATGGTCAGCCAGCCCGCGTACGCCCCCAGCATGTAGAAGATCCCATGGGCGAAATTGATGATGCCCATGAGCCCGAACACGATGGACAGGCCCAGCGCGACCAGGATCAGGATGCAGCCGTTCACCAGGCCGATGAAGAGCTGCGCGTACCAGACGTCGAGCGGAAACCCGAAGAGCGTCAGATCGACTGAGCCCTAGATCTGCTGGCTGAGCGGCTGCTTCGGGTCGAAGCCCTCACCCTCGCACGACTCGGAGGTCGTCTCGCCGCTCACGCTCTGGACGATGTCGAAGAAGTCCCACGCGTCCTTCATTGCGGAGGCGGGCTTGCCCTTGCAGAGGTAGACCTCCTGCATGTTGACGTGGTCGCAGGCGCGGATCTGCTCGGGGCCCTTGAGGTGCTGGAACTTCCGGCCCTCGAGCGCGCGGGTGACCTTGTCGGTCTCGAGCGACTTGACCTCGTTCGCGGTCTCGAGCAGCAGGCGCACCGTGGAGTAGGTGGACGCGGTGTAGCCGGAGGGCGCGCGCTTGCGGAGCGCCACGTGCCGGTCGTAGTAGCGCTTGGCCGCCGGGAACTTGTCCTTGAGGTGCCAGTACCACGGCATCCCCGAGTAGAAGTTCTCGTAGACCCCCGCGCCCGCCGCCTCCGCAAAGGTGAGCTCGGTGATGGAGTGGATGACCCGCGCCTGCTTGGCGAGGCCGAACTCCTGCACCTGCTTCGCGCACGCGACCTGGTCGGCGGCCCACGTGGTGATGAACACCACGTCGGCCTTGGCCGCGGCCACCTTGGGCAGGAAGGGGAGGAAGTCCCGGGTGCCGAGGGGGGCCCACGTCACCCCGGTCCACTCGGCCCCGACCTGCTTGGCCACCAGCGAGTAGGCGCGCTCGAACATCTGGGGCCACGAGTAGTTGTTGGCGAGCATGTGCCACTTCTTGCCCATCTTCTGCGCGTCCACGAAGTGGGCGGCGGCCGCCGCGGTCTGGTAGGGCGTGAGGTTGTTGCCGAACTGGTACTTGCACATCTTGCCCTTGATGGTCAGGAAGTTCTGGCCGAAGAAGCTCACGATCACGTCGTTCTTGCAGCCGACCTCCGCCATCGCGATCCCCTCGAAGCCCACGATGGCCCCGACCAGGAACGCGGCCTTCTCCACCTCGATCAGCTCGGTGGCCTTGCGCTTGGCCACTTCGGGCTTGAACTCGGAGTCGCGCACGACCGTCTCGATCTTCCGGCCCATCACTCCGCCCGCCGCGTTGACGTCCTCGACCGCGATCTGCGTCGCGGTCAGCATCTCCTGGGCCTCGAGCGCCATCGGCCCGGTCATCGGGACCACCACGCCGACCTTGATCGCCTGCTGGCCGAGGGCGAGGCGGTTGACGAAGGGGAAGCCGGAGACCGCGCTGACCGCGCCGGCTCCCGCGAGGGTCTTGAGCATCGTTCGCCGCGTGGTCGGGTTCATCGTGGATGTCCTCCGCTCTGAGGCGCGAGATGTGACGCTGACGCGACTGCCTTATAACACGCGCGCGACGACGGCGTCCACTCCCGGCCCCCGCGGCGCTGTGGTAGGCTCCGCCCTGGAGATCGGCCTTGCCCAGGGACCTGCACTTCGGCCTCATCCTCGCCCTCACCATCCGCGGTCTGGCGGTGACGTCCTACGAAGACATGCGCGGGGTGGCCGGGCTCGCCGAGGAGCTCGGCTTCGACTCGATCTGGCTCTGCGATCACTTCCTCACCCTGGACCCGGACGCGTACGTGGACGACGCGGGGATCGCGGGCCGCGCGGCTCCGCGCGACCGCGAGGCGGAGCGCCGCTCGATGCCGCTGCTCGAGTGCTGGACCGCGCTCTCCGCGCTCGCGCGCGACACCACCCGCCTCCGCCTCGGCACCAGCGTGCTGTGCCATTCCTATCGGTCGCCCGCGGTGCTGGCCAAGATGGCGGCGACCCTCGACGTGATCAGCGGGGGGCGGCTCGACCTGGGCCTGGGCGCCGGGTGGTTCGAGCAGGAGTACCGCGCCTACGGCATCCCGTTTCCCCGCATCGGCGAGCGGATCGACCAGCTCGCGGAGGGCGTCGAGATCATCCGGCGCATGTGGACGGAAGCGCATCCGCGCTTCCAGGGCCGCCACTACGCGATCGACGGCGCGGTGTGCGATCCACCCCCGCGCCAGCGGCCGCATCCGCCGATCTGGATCGGCGGCGAGGGCGATCGGGTCCACCGGCTGGCCGCGCGCGCGGCCGACGGCGTCAACGTGCGCTGGTGGGGCCCGGACCGGATCGCGGGGCGTGCCGCCTATCTCGACGGGGCGTGCCGCGAGGCGGGGCGCGATCCGGCCGCGCTCGCGCGCTCGGTCACCGCGCTGCTGATCGCGGACCGAGAGGCGGGGCGGGCCGCCGCGACCCGGGAGCGCTTCGCGGGGATCCCGGGCGAGGGGCACGTGGTCGGCACCCCGGAAGACTGCGTGGCCCGTGTCCGGCAGTACGTCGAGGCGGGCGTGCGGCACTTCCTATTCACGATCCCGGACGTGGCCTCGAGCTCCACCCTCGAGCTGGTCGGCCGCCGGGTGCTCCCGGTGCTCCGCCAGGAGTTCGCGGGCACGTAGACGTCAGCGAGAAAGGACGACGGCATGGAGGCGGACGAGCGGCGGCGCTATCTCGAGCCCACCCGGTTCATCGACTCGGATCACGCGGACGTGATCGCCCAGGCGCGGCGGCTGACCGAGGGCTGCGCGAGCGAGCGGGAGAAGCTCGCGCGCATCTACTACTTCGTGCGCGACATGCCCTACGACATCCTGGCCTCGTTCCGCGACCTGGCCCAGGGCCGGAGCCGGGCGAGCGACGTGCTCCAGGCCGGCCACGCCTTCTGCATGGGCAAGGCGAGCTCGTTCGTCGCGCTGTGTCGCGCGGTCGGCATCCCCGCGCGCATCGGGTTCCAGCAGCTCCACTGCCCGGACAAGCCCTTCATGTCCGAGGAGGTGCGGCGACTGTGGGGCGATCGGACGCTGCCCCGCCACTCCCTCGGCGAGGCCTACCTCGACGGCCGGTGGCTCAAGCTCGACGCGACCATCGACGCGCAGACCGCGGCCGCGAAGGGCCGGCCCTACGAGCGGCAGTTCGACGGCGAGCACGATATCCCCACGGTGGAGGGGCCGATCCTCAAGGACCTGGAGAGCCACGCCGACTACCCGGCGGACGTCGCCGACTGGTACGAGTTGATGGCCCGCGAGGTGATGCGGGCGCTCGAGCAGGACGACGCGCACCGGCGGGTGGCCTCGGACGACGCGCTCTGGAGCGGCCCGCGGCCGGCCGCGGAGAGTCCGTGAGCGTCTCGC
>DATFUK010000131.1:0-7316 GCA_035260865.1 Candidatus Methylomirabilota bacterium
TGCATCCGGGTGGCCACCGCCCACATCACGTCGGACTCGTCGAACACGTCGATGTCGTCGTCCACCACGATCACCAGCTTGAGATAGTGGTCGACCCCGAGGACGATCGGGATCACGTGCTTGGCCTCGCCGGGGCGGCCCTGCTTGATCGCGACGTAGGCGGTGAACGACGACGTGCCGGAGAGCGGCACGTGGACGCCGGTCACGTTGGGGATCACGCGCCGGAGGGCGTTCCAGATCTCCGCCTCGCGCACGAGCGCGAGCGTGGTGATGTGGTCGCCCGCGCGGCCGGAGCCGATCGACTGGAACCAGGGGCTCGTGCGCATCGCGATCGCCTTGGCCTGGAAGACGTGCTCGGTCGAGCGGCGCGAGAAGTAGCCGGTGAACTCGCCGAACGGCCCCTCGGGCTCGCGCACGCCGGGCAGGATCTCGCCCTCGATCACGATCTCGGCCGCCGCGGGGACGGTGAGGTCGATCGCGGTGCACGGCGCGACCTCGAGCGGCTCGCCGAAGAGCCCGCCGACCACCTCGAACTTGCCGACCTCGGCAGGCGGGTAGGCGAGCGAGCCCATCGAGACGAGCGGGTGCAGGCCGAGCGCGACCGCGCACGGCAGGGCCTGGCCGCGCGCCTCGGCGCGGCGCTGGTACTCGAACATGCGGCGGCGCGAGTGGAGGCTCACCCCCATGCGGTCGCGGCCCTTCACCTGGAAGCGGTGGTAGCCTTCCGTCTCCACGCCGGTCTCGGGATCGCGCGCGACCAGCATGCCGGCGGTCAGGTAGCGGCCGGCGTCGCCCGGGAAGTAGGTGGGGATCGGCAGCCGGCCCAGGTCGAGGTCCGCGCCGGTCAGCACCCGCTCGTGGAACGGCGCGCGCGCCACCACGGTGGGCTTGATCGTGTCCTTGATGCGCCGCGCGTACTCCTGCGCGAGGCGCGGCTCGGGCACTCCGAGCGCCCACGCGAGCGCCTTCCGGCTGGCCACCACGTTGGCGATGATCGGCATGTCGGCGCCCGCCACCTTCTCGAACAGCAGGATGGGCCAGCGCCGGCGCCGCTCGTACTCCAGGACGAGCGCCATGATGTCGTGGTCGGTCGTCACCGCCTCGGTCACGTGCACGACCTCGCCGGGGAAGGCGCGCTCGTAGGCGGTCACGAAATCCCGGATGCTCTGTCCCATCACGCCCCCTCCGTGGCGCCGGCCGGCCGCACGGCGCGCTGTGAGACCATCACCGCGGCGAAGCAGAGCAGCCCGGCCGCATCCGTCCAGGCGCCCGGGAAGATCAGCAGCAAGGCGCCCCCGAGCAGCAGCCCGCGCTCCCACGGGCGCGTCAGCGCGCGGAAGTACCCGATGAGGCCCGCCCCCAGCATGAGGATGCCCAGGGTGGCGGTCAGGGTGCGCCAGACGATGTGCGGAACCGACGCGTCGATCAGCAGCAGCGCCGGGTCGTAGGCGAACGAGAAGGGGATGATGAAGCCGGAGAGGGCCAGCATCATGCCCAGCCACTGGGTGCGCCACACGTCGGCCTCCGCGATCGACGAGGTCGCGTAGGTCGAGATCGCGGTGGGCGGGGTGAGATCGGCGAGGATCCCGAAGTAGAACACGAACATGTGGGCGACCAGCTTGGGGATGCCCAGCTCGACCAGCGCCGGCGCGGCCATGATCGAGGTGATGATGTAGGTCGCGGACGTGGGCAGCCCGGTGCCGAGCACGAGCGCGGCGACCATCGTGAGGACCAGCGTCATGAGCAGGCTGCCCCCGGCCAGGCCGACGATCCCGGTGGCGAGCTTGAGCCCGAGCCCGGTGGTGCTCACCACGCCGACCACGATGCCGACCGTCGCGCAGGCCAGCGCCACCGGCATCGCGGCCTGGGCGCTGTCGGCGAGGATCGCCAGGATCCGGGTCAGCCCGATCCGGGTGTCGCGCCGCACCCACGACAGCACGAACGCGGCGACCAGCCCCCAGAAGCCCGCGAAGAGCGGCGAGCGGCCGTCGACCAGGAAGTACACGAGCAAGGCCGGCCCGCCCAGCAGGTGCAGGTCGCGCCGCAGGACGGCGCCCAGCCGCGGCAGCGCGCTGCGCTCGAGCACCGGCAGCCCCCGCCGCGCGGCCTCGAAGTGGACCATCACCCCCACCGCCACGAAGTAGAGGATGCCGGGGATGGCCGCGGCCACCGCGATCGAGGCGTACGACACCTGGAGCGTCTCGGCCATGATGAAGGCGGCCGCGCCCATGACGGGCGGGATGAGCTGGCCGCCCATCGACGCGCACGCCTCCACCCCGGCCGCGAATTCCGGCCGGTAGCCGGCGCGCTTCATGAGCGGAATGGTGAAGGCGCCGGTGGTGACCGCGTTGGCGATCGCGCTGCCGTTGACCGTCCCGAAGAGCCCGCTCGCGATCACCGCCACCTTTCCCGCGCCGCCCCGGCTGCCGCCGGCCACCGCGAGGGCGCCGTCGGTGAAGAAGCGCAGCAGGCCCCCGTGGGACATCACGCTGCCGAAGACCACGAACAGGAAGATGAACGTGGCCGAGACCAGGGTGGGGATCCCGAAGATCGCCTGCGTCGTCAGCAGCTGCTGGTCCACCAGCTTGAGGAAGGTCTCGCCGCCGTGGCCGATGAAGCCGGGCAGCCACGGCCCCGCGAAGGAGTAGGCCACGAAGCCGAGGGCCAGGATGACCAGGGCGGGGCCGATGTGGCGGCGCGCCGCCTCCAGCAGGAGCGCGGTGAAGAGCACGCCGACGATCACGTCCAGGCGCTCGGGATCGTCCACCATGGCCATCCGGGACGCCAACCGGTCGTTGTGCCACACGAAGTGCGCGGCGCAGAGCAGGGCCAGCAGCGCCAGCGCGCCGTCGAGCCAGCGCCGGGGCGGCCGCGCGGCCAGCCGGGCCGCGGCCTCGGGCGAGTCCGGGGTCGGCTCGGTCAAGAATCCGAGCGCGATCGCGAAGGCCACGTGCACCGGCAGCTGGATCAGCAGGTCGTAGAGCCCGGCGTAGGCGGTGTAGAGCTGGAAGGCGGACCAGGCCATCGCCAGCCAGACGCGCGGTGAGCGCAGATCAGGCATCGTGGACGATCTCGCCGCCGACCAGGGTCAGCCGCGCGGTCTGGCCCACCAGCGCTTCGAGCGGGGCGGTCAGCGGGTCGTGCTCGAGCACCGCGAGATCCGCCGCCCAGCCCGGCGCCAGCCGGCCGCGCTCGCGCTCCGCGAACGTCACCCAGGCGCCGCCCTGCGTGAGGGCGCCGAGCGCCTGGGCGCGCGTGAGCCGCTCGCGCTTGCCCACGACCGTGCCCGTCCGCATGTCTCGGCGGGCCACCACCGCCGCGAAGGCGACCCACGGGTCGGCCGGCTTGTTGTCGGTGGCGATCCCGAAGGGGATGCGGTGGCGGGCCAGGCTCCGGTGGGGCAGGAGCTGGTCGGCGGCGCCGCCGAGCTTGGCCACCTCGTCGCCGGCCGAGCGGTAGAGATAGGAGATGGGGTTGGTCGTGGCGACGGCGCCGAGGCGGCGGATGCGCGCGAGCTGCTCGGGCGTGGCTGCGTTCAGATGGACGAGGACCCAGCGCAGGTCGCGGATGGGATGGCGCCGCGCCACCGCCTCCCACGCGTCGAGCACCTCCGGCAGGCAGCGTGTCACCAGCGTGTTGACGCGGAGCCTGTGGCGCGCGGCCAGCTCCGCCTGCTCGAGATAGGCGGCGGGGCCGTTGGCGCTCTCCACGAATCCGGCCCAGCCGGTGTAGGGCTGGGCCTCGTGCAGGATGCGGGCGACGCCGGCGTCCCCGCCGTAGTGCAGGCAGACCCCGCTCACGCGGAGGCGATCGTCGCCGAGCCCGCGCCCGCCGGCCCACGCGGCCAGCTCCGGGATCGCGCGGCCGGCCTCCGCCGCGTCCCACGTCGGGCTCACCGCCAGCGCGCAGCGCAGCCGCAGCTCGCCCTGCGCGTGGCTCTGCCGGTAGGCGGCCAGCACCTCGGGCGCGATCCCGTGACCCTCGTACACCGCGGTGACCCCGCGGGCCGCGTAGTGGCGCTGCGAGACGCGGAGCGCGCGCAGGCGGTCGGCGGGCGTGAAGCGCGGCACCGCGCGCATCAGCGTGAACTCGAGCACCTGGATGAGGTTGTGCTCGATGAAGAGGCCGGTGGGCTCGCCGGCCGCGTCCTTCGCGATCTCCACGCCCGGCGGCGGGACCGTGTCGCGGGTGACGCCGGCCGCCGCGAGTGCGCGACTGTTCGCGACCGAGTGGACCGGCGGCCGGTTCCAGTAGCCCCAGATGCCGCGGATGTAGACGGGATGGTCGGGCGCGGCGGCGTCGAGATCCGCGCGCGTCGGCCAGCGCTTCTCGGCGAGGCCACCCGGCGCGTCCTGGTAGAACGGCGGCGTGCCGATCGGCATGGTGACGATCCACTCGCCGGCCTTGCGGCGGGCGGCCAACCCGCGGATCAGCCGCTGGATGTCGGCGATCGAGCGGCAGCGCGCGAGCGAGGGGTAGATGAGCTTGAGCCCCTCGCGGTCGAGATGGGCGTGGGCGTCGACGAGCCCGGGGATCACGGTCGCCCCGCGCAGGTCGATCACCCGCGCGGCGCGGTCGCGCCGGCGCTCGACCTCGCCGCGCCCGCCCGTCGCGGCGATGCGCCCGTCGGCGATGGCGAGCGCGGAGACGACGGGACGCCGCGGGTCCAGGGTCAGGATGCGGCCGTTGACGAGGACGAGGCGGTCGGCTATTTCATCCACCCCTTCTCGCGATACGCTCGCTCGGCGCCCGGATGCAGGGGAATGCCGACCTTGTCGGGCTGCCAGGCGGTCCGCGGCTCGAACTCGGCCAGCCCGGCGTGGCCGCGCACGAGCGCGTCCTTGCTCTCCACGACCGTCTTGGTCACCGCGTAGGCGATCGGCTCCGGCAGGTCCCGGTTGGTGATCAGCACCGTCGGGAAGCCCACCGTGCTCACCGGCTTCGCCTGGCCCTTGAAGGTCTCGGGCGGCATGGTGGCCGCCACGTAGCCGAGGGGGAGCAGCGCCTTGGCGGTGTCCGCGTCGAGGCCGAGGAACTCCACGTCCACCGAGGACACGATCTCGCTCACCGACGGGTGCTTGGGGGTCACGACCGCGAAGAGGATGTCGGCGCGGCCGTCCTTGAAGGCGTCGATGATCACGTTGTAGCCCACGTGCTGGGTGGAGCCGCCGAAGCCCTTGATCTCGTTGTAGCCGAGGCCGGCCGCCCGCAGGAGCTGGCGCCCCGCGAACTCGCCCAGCGCGCCGACCGGCTGGGTGTAGACCCGGACCGGCAGCTTCCTGTCGCGGATCTCGCGGACCGAGCTGATCCCGAGCTTCTTGGTGGCCATCGCGACGAGGTAGTAGGTGTCGAGGCCGCCCACGAGAGCGCGGATGTTCTCGAGCTTCTCGGTGTAGGCCTCCTTGCCCTCGAAGGCCCAGCGGTTGGTCACCGTGAAGGACAGGCCGAGGGGCGTCTCGTTCTTGGCCACCAACCGCGGGTTGCCGACGCCGCCCGCGCGCGGCTTGACGTCGATGTTCGAGCCCGGCGGCAAGGTCTTGCGCAGCAGCTCGGCCATGGTGGCGCCGTAGACGTACCAGGCGCTGCCGGTATCGAGCGTGGCGAAGGCGAGATTGACCGGCGCGGGCGCCTGGGCCGCCGCCCCCGACACCCCGACCGCCACGATGAGCAGGACCGCGAGCAGCACTCTCATTCAGACTCTCCCTTGGATGGTCCGCGCACGGCAGCGCCACCGCGGGGATCTTGCCAGATCGCCCGGAACGGGTCAAACCGGGACCGCGCCGCGAACGCCTACTCCGTCCACACCTCGATCGGCGTGTCGCGCCCGCGCAGCACGTGCGGCCCGCGCGCGGCGAGCCCGGCCAGCACTCCGAGATCGGCGCCCTCCCGCTCGACCGCCGCGACGAGCGCGCCGCTGACCACGAGGCCGGTGCCCAGATCGCGCGTGAGGGCCTGCAGGCGACTGGTGACGTTGGTCGTGTCGCCTACCGTCGCGAAGGCCATGTTGCGGCGGCTCCCGATGTCGCCGGCCACGACCGGACCGTGGTGTAGGCCCAGACCCATGCGCAGTGCGGGGAGCCCGGCCGCGGCCCGCTCGCGGTTCCAGGCCTCGAGCGCCGCCCGCATGCCGCGCGCGCAGGCCAGGGTGTCGGTCGCGTCGCGCGGGCCCGGGTCCGGCACGCCGAACGTCGCCAGCAGCGCGTCGCCGATGAACTTCTCGAGACAGCCCCCGTGGCGGAACACCTCCTCCTCCATCCGGCCGTGGAAGTCGCGCAGCAGCGCCATGACCTCCTCCGGAGTCATCTCCTCCGCCATGGTCGTGAAGCCCACCAGGTCGGCGAAGAGCACGCCGACCGCCTGCCGGCGCACGCGGCCCAGGGGCTCGTCGCGCTCGGCCAGGGTGTCCACCACCTTGGGCGAGAAGTAGCGGGCGAGATTGCCGCGGGTGCGCTCGGCGTCGGCCCGCTCGGCCACCAGGGTGCGGGAGCGTCGGACGAGGAGCGCGAGCCCGGCGCTCACCAGGAAGAACGCGATGATCTCGTTCTCGTACTTCAGGATCGAAACGTAGTTCGGATTGAGATAGGTGGCGAGCGCGGCCGACCCGCCCGGCCCGCCCGGCGCGTCGACGATGGTCTCGGGCCGGGTCACGATCCAGAGGAACCCGGCCGTCCAGGCCCCGATGCCGCACAGCCCCGTCCACAGCAGCAGGCGCGGGCGGAACGAGAACGCGGCCTGCATGAGGAGGAGGAAGAAGTACATGAAGGCCGCGTAGCGCAGCGGCAGGGCCGCCGGCACCCCGGGCGCCGCGAAGGGGTTCGGGAGCAGGAGCACGGCGGCCAGCGCCAGCGAATCCACGAGCGTGAAGACGTACGGCGTGATCCGTGGCGCGCGCCCCCGGAAGTAGAGCCAGAACTGGGTCAGGCCGGTGACGAGGAAGAGCCCCCCGCTCCCGAGCACCCACGCGAGGGCCCGGCCGCGCTCGGGGTTCGACAGCGCCAGCCAGCCGAGGATGATGACCACCGCGGCCGAGCGCGTAGCCGTGGCCAGCATGAGCCCGCGGCGCTCCTCCCGCGCGAACGCGGCCTCCAGCCGGGCCCCGGCCCCGAGGTCTCCCGATGTCACCGCGAGGTCTCCACCGCGGCGGTCAGAGGAAGCGCGTGGGCCGGTACGGGATCAGGCGCGGGTCGAGGGCGCGGTCGAGGATCTCGGCGGCGGCGATGCGGCCCCAGAGAGGCCCGAGCGTGACCCCGCTGTGCGAGGCGACGACGTAGAAGCCCTCGAGCCCAGGAATGCCGCCGACCATCGGCCGCTCGTCG